>NZ_JBHVDM010000086.1:0-29335 GCF_042802775.1 Nocardia sp. NPDC057455
GGCTGGCAAACCCCAGCCGAGCGGCTGCATAAACTACTTGCGGCCTGAACCAAACGACCACGTGTTGCAACGATCCCTAGAATCCGCCCTCGGAGGCGCGGCCCTTCGCTGTTCGAGGAGACGCGGGTAGCAGGGGCGCCGCGCACAACCGCGAAGTCCGGGGAGGCGGTCGCTCGTGCTAAAATTTGGCCATGCGGCCAGAAAATGGGACGGGCGGTCAACGTAGATCGTTCATCGAGGAGGCACGGCGGCGGCAGATCATCGCCGCGGCGGTGGAGGTGATCTCCGACGTCGGGTACGCCAACGCCTCGCTGGCGCGGATCGCCGAGCACGCGGGAATCTCCAAGGGCGTCATCTCCTACCATTTCGCGGGCAAGGACGACCTGATGACGCAGCTGGTGATCCAGCTGTACGTCTCGGCCGCGGAGTGCATCGCCCCGCGGGTGGGTGCGGCGGCCGGTGCACGCGAGAGCTTGCTGGCCTATCTCGAATCGAACCTCGGCTTCATCGCGGCGAACACCACCTACGTCGCCGCGCTGGTGGACGTCGTGACGAATCTGCGTGACGCGGAGGGAAAACCGAAATTCGCCTCCGCCGACGGGGAACGTGACATCATCGCGCCGCTGGTCGACATCATGACCGAAGGTCAGCGCACCGGGGAGTTCGGCGAGTTCGATCCGCTGCTGATGGCCAAGTCGATCCGCGACGCCGTCGACGGCGCGGCCGGACGCGCCGTGCGGGAGCCGGATTTCGCGATGGACGCCTACTCGGCCCACCTGTGCAGGTTGTTCGACACGGCGACGCGGAAGGCGGGCGTGCATGACTGAAGTGCTCGATGTCTCCCCACGGCACGCTGATTTCGGCGATCCGCTACCGCCGTTCGCGCTCGGCGGTGTCGGCGCGGTGGCGTCGCTCGGCGCGCTGGCGTTGCTGGTTTCCATCGGGCGGTACGGGTTCTTCGGCGACGAACTCTATTTCGTCGCGGCCGGGCGCAGGCTCGCGGTCGGCTATGCCGATCAGGGTCCGCTGCTGCCCGCGATCGCCCGGACGATGGACCTGCTCGCTCCGGATTCGCTGGTCGCGCTGCGTCTTCCGGCCGTGCTGATCACCGTGGCGGCGGTGGTCGTGACCGCCCAGATCGCCAGGGAGTTCGGGGGCGCCCGGCCGGCGCAGGTGCTGGCCGCGGCGGCCTACGCCACCTCGCCGTTCCTGCTGGTGCAAGGTGATCAGCTGGCCACCAATACGATCGACACAGCGCTGTGGGTGGTGGTGAGCTGGCTGGTGGTTCGCTGGGTGCGTACCCGCCACGACGGCCTCTTGATGGCCGCTGCGCTGGTCACCGCGGTGGACATGCAGGTCAAGTGGTTGATTCCGTTCTTCTGGATCGCTCTCGCCGTCGGCGTGGCGATCTACGGACCGCGTGAGCTGCTGCGCCGCCCCGCACTGTGGTGGGGTGGCGGGATCGTCGCCCTGACCTCGGTGCCCAGCCTGGTGTGGCAGGCGGGGCACGGGTGGCCGCAGCTACGTCTCGGGGGCGTGGTCGCCGCGGAGCAGGCCACGATCGGCGGTCGCTACGTCTGGCTGCCGCTGGCCCTGGCCTCGGCCGGCCTGATCGGGAGTTTGCTGCTGGTCTACGGGGCTTGGACGCTGTTGCGGGCGCGGGACCGGCGGCCCTACCGGTTTCTCGGAGTGCTGCCGATAGTGCTGATCGTGGTTTTCATCGCGACGAACGGGCGCCCGTACTACGCGGCGGGGTGCTACGGGGTGCTGATCGCGGTGGGAGCGGTGCGGTGGACGGAGAACCGGCGTCGGGCACGCTCGATCGTCACCGTGCCGTTGCTCGCACTGTCGGTCGCCTTGGTGGTGTTCTCGCTGCCGCTGCGCCCGCAGACCGATATCGAGCCGGTCGACACGCAGGCCCAGGCGGGACTGGAGATCGCGCTCTATGGGCGATTCGGTTGGTCGGAACTCGCGGCGGGCACGGCAGCCGCCTACCGGGCGCTGCCGGAAGCGGAGCGATCCTCGGCCGTGGTGATCGCCGATTCCTATTGGCAGGCAAGCGCTCTGGATGTCGACCGAGCGGCGTACGGCTTACCCGCCGTGTACAGCCCCAATCGCGGTTTCGGTTACTTCGGCACCCCGCCGGACACGGCGACCACGGTGCTGTGGGTGGGCGGCACGGAGACCGATGTGCTGGCGCGCTGCGCCGAGGTGAGCGCTGTCGGGCACGTCGATGCCCGGCTCGGATATCCCGGCGTCACTCGCGGCGTCACCGTCTGGCGCTGCGCGCAACCGCGTGTGCCCTGGTCGCTGGCCTGGCCGGGCATGTTGCGGCTGAACTGAGCGCCGCGCCTCACCACCAGCCGAGAATCGGCGACAAGTGCCTGCCCAGTTCCGGCGCGAGCGAGCGCGAATAACTGGCGGTGAGGTGATGCTCGTCGTGGTATTAGAACACCCATTCCGCAGCGAATTCGCCACGAAAGTGAGTTCATAGCACGTTAGCCTACCGCGTCGGCTTCGTCGGACTGCTGCCCCTGTCGGAGGACAGAGGGTGTCGTCTGCCAGCGGGAAGCAGTGGATGAGCCTCGCCGGTCAAGGCGACGAGCGCTTCGACGACGTCGAGCAGGCCAGCTTTGGTGTAGGTAAGGGTGGTGGGCCCCGAGCCGGGCCTACCTTGGTGACCAGCGAAGGCGCTGGAAACAGCCATTCCGAACTCCCTCTCGACAAGGTCAGCGTCGTGTGGCGGATCCAGTGCGCTGAAACACCAACTGAGGAGGCCCAACGGAGGGATTTCCTGACGCGCTCGAACAGGTTGTCGAGGCGTGCCACTCCGACCGGTCGTCCGTCGCGGTATCGAAGGACATGCCGCGTGGCATCTGCGCCACCACGAGCTTCGATGTGGTCGAGGATTTTCTGCATCAAGGTTGGCGAGATGGGTTGCCATCTGGTTGTCCCGCCCTTCTCGCGGAGGTGGAGAAGGCAGTCGTGCTCGTTGAGATCATCGATCTTCAAGCCGAGAAGTCCGCCGCGGCGACAGGCGGTTTCGATCGAAATCCGCACGATCAACGCATCCAGTGGCCGGTCATTGCCTGTCGTGGCGGCAACGCGGCCGATGTCGAGGATATGTTCGATGGTAAGTGCGTGTCTGGGGCTCCTGGGCAGGCGCGCTCTTCTGACTTTCGCGGCTGGGTTGTCGAGCGGGTGGATCAACCTGTCATGTTCGGCGTGACGATAGAGTCTGCGGATCGCTGAAACCAAGCTTGCCGCGGCACCGACACCGCCGCGCGAATTCGACCGTCCGATAGCGCCCGCGCGCACCCGATGTTCACTGAAGAGTTGTGAATCCCCCCCGGCATGTCCGGAGGGATTCAGTAATCGCCTGGACCACAGAGTATTACGGGCTCGCGGTGGAGCAGATGCGCCGTCAGGGCCGCCGTATAGACGCCGATGTGCTGGCTCACATCTCGCCCGCGCACAGCGAAACACCACTGTGACGTCGGCGGCGCGGCAAGTCGGGTGCTGTCGGCTCTCTGCCCGACTCCTTACGATGCGACGAAATCGGCCGACGCGGAAAGCGTGCTACTTGGTATCCATTTGTCCGTACTTGCGCCGACACTCAAGTGGATAATCGCACGACCGAAGAATTGAGTTGGGGTTATTTGTCTGGAACATCGGAACGTATGCTCGCTCATATGATGCAGCCATCGTGGCGAACCGAAAAGGTTCTCCGCCGTCGTCGATAGTAAGTGATCGACCGTCTGTGAACCCGACGTCTACAACAAATCTGCAATCACAATCTTGCGCCCTGAGCTCTATTTCGAAAGCCAGCGCCTCATTCAGCGCAAGCGTCATCGCATGGACCCTTACATAGTCAAGCTCTGTGACCTCTCCACGATCACTCAGTACCTTCGCTTCAACAATATCGCCGGACCTGAAGTCGAAACCCATTGCCAGCGCCTCGGTCACGCCTTGTGGGTAAAAGGGGACTATTGTTCCCGTGGGTGGCCGTCGCCGTTCTACAACTTTCGCGGTGATGTTAGATATCTGTACCGGCGTGAAGTTTCGGCCAGTCAGCTTGAAGTACATGACGCCCGTACCGGAACCGGTTATGAACTTGCCCGCGCCGTCAAGCGCTTCTATCCCGAGCGCCACGCCGTCTGGGACGGAATCCTTGACCGCCTTGTTCCAAGTCGCCCCCTCTAGTTCAAGCGGCCTTGATGAAGCTAGCGATCCAGGACCGCCCGGCGGGGCGACAATACTTTCCGGTCGAGCAGGCGGTGTGGCACTATCTTTTCCTTCACGGTCTGCATCGATTGCATGCTGTTCGGCCACGGCGCGGTCGGGCTGTAGGAGATAGACCACAATAGACGCTGACACGGATACGACAACCAGTATGGCGGCGCAGATGGCGACCAACCATCTTCGACGTTCGGTCCAGAAGTTGTTCTGGATGTTTCCGTCGCCCTCTTGAAATGCAATCTGGTTCTTCACTCGAACTCCAAGTGCCACCGGCTGAAGCGGGTGTGATCAATTGAACGTGTTGGTCTGAGTGTTGTTGTCGCCCGATTGCACCGCTACCCGCGCTTGTCTGAGGTCGATATGGCGTTGCGCGTGATCGGTTGCCGAGTCGGGCAGTGCATTTAAGAGGTGCGCCGCCAAAGCTTGTAATTCGCTGTCGCCCGCGCCGCCCGCGCGGACCACTGCGGCTTCCAGTGCTGCAACGTTGCTGCCGGGTGTTGCTTCATTGGCTTCGAGGGCAGCCCTGGCCTCCGCGTCGTCGCCACCGCGGCTGATGCGGCGGCGGATCGCTTGATAGACATCGCGTACTGTCGCCGAAGCCGCGTCTTGACCACCAGCCGCCGCACCCGCGATCAACGCGGTAACGATCACCGTGAACGGATCCATCCCGCCCCCTTCATGTTTAATTCCTCACCATCTCTTGTGTAGCAATGATAATCAGAAGTCTTTGTCAAAAGAGGGTGGATGCGAAGTCTCATGTACCGAGAGCTCACGCTGCGTCAGGCGTGGTTGTGAGCCAATAGGTTGCATGCGCTAACTAATTTTTCCGCGAACTGTTGGCGATCCATCGATTGATAAGCACGCGCCGGAAGGGCGTAGACACGGACGCCCAGTCGCGTGCTTCACGGGGGTATCGTGTTTTCGATGAGGTTTGCCTCCACTACTATTTTTCGGTGGTGTGGGCTTGGCCTGCTCCCCGAGAACGCCAACGCTCCGGGCGGTCTCGACGACCTCTGACAAGGGCCACCCGCCGACGAAGGCGCGGAGTCCCGGACGGGGAGCGCAACACTGGACGATGCGCTGACGTCGAGTACAAAGCGGGCACAGTGACCTTCTGCGATCCCTCTGCCTCACACCTCGAACGGCGGATACGGTTGATGTGGGCGATGTGGTGCCGGGGAGCGGTGGCGCGGGGACGATCCCGACGGCCGTTGCTGGTGAGCCCACACACCCAGAACGCGCAGTAGACCGCGGTGACAGAGGCGGGTGCGGAAAGGGATGAATTCCACGCTCTCGAGTGGAGTGGCGCACGTCAGGTCGTAGCGTGTCATGTTTCGGTGATCCGCGGTGTCTTGAGGGCATGACTGAACAAGGTGCCATACTGGGCCACCACCTCTGCCATCGTCTTCGAGCTGGTTTCCGGATCGGTGTGGAACCTGCTGACGATCGAGTGGATAGAAATCCAGTTGCAACACCTGGGATACCCGCACTTCTTCGCTTACATTCTGGGTGCGTGGCAGGTCGGTGCGGCCGTCGCGATCATTGCGCCCGGATTCAGGCTGCTCGAGGAATGGGCGTACGCGGGTGCCTTCCTGCTGTGGTCGGGTGCCGTGGTGTCACACCTGGCAGTCGGCGACGGAGTCGAATCATGGTCGATGCCAATGGTTCTCGCGATCTGCGCCATCATGTCGTGGATGCTGAGGCCTGCTTACCGTCGGCTCTCGCAGACACGGCTGCGTCCGAACCACACTGCTGCTGTCGGACAAGACGGGGCCGGTCTGCGGGAAACCCGCCCTCGCGAGTGGGCCATCGCGGTCGGGCTGCTTGTTGTCCTGTATGCCGTTTCGTTTCTCACGCTGCCCACGGTCGAAGACTTCATGCACAAGAACACAGTCGAACTCGGCTGGATCTCCGAGTAGGGCGCGCTTCGAGATGTATCGCAGCTCGGTCTGCCCGGACCGATCGCCGGTTATGGCATCACGGACGGGCTGATTCTGTCCGAGCTGCGCCGCTCGGCATGTGCGCCGCAGGGGTTCTCGTCCGACAGCCGATTCGCAAGCGGGGTCTGGAGTCACCGCGCCGCCTTGACGTGCGACTGGATGCGTGGGCAACGGTGCAGCCGGAGCGCTCACAATTTCCTGTGCCAGCGACCGAAGATTCCGGCCGGGTGGGCAACGATTTCCCGGCGTGACGTCAGGCGGCGCCGCCGTCGAGTACCTGCTGTACGACCCGCCGCCCTCGCCGGGTGACAGGCAACCCGGCGAGGGCCTGCCGGACCGCGGCCGTCATGGGTTTCTCGGCCATCCGCGCCCCGGCCATCACGTCGATGCCGCGGACGAGCGCGAGCAGCATGGCGGCCAGCTCCGCAGGGTTGGACGCGGGATCGAGATCCCCGTGCCGGCGCGCCGACTCGAGGCATTCCTCGATCGCCGCACGCTGCCGGGTGAAGCACGCGCCGATCAGTTCCGCGGCTTCCGGATCCGAGCTGCCGACTTCGAGCGCGAACTTCCCGGCCATACAGCCCAGTCCGTCCAGATCGTCGAAAGCGAAGCGCGCGTTGCCGGACAGATAGGCGTGCAGGCGTTGAAGGGCCAACTCGTCAGAGCCGGTCAGCATGCTCTCTGCCTCGGCTGCCTTGCGATCGCAGTATTCCTCGAGGGTGAGCAGGAACAGCCGGTGTTTGTCCCCGAACGCCGCATACAAACTGCCGCGGCCCAGGCGGGTGACCGCCGCGATGTCGTCGAGGCTCGTGCCTGAGTACCCGGTACGTCGGAATTGGCGTTCGACCGCGGCCAGGACCTGGTTCCGATCGAAACTCCGTGGGCGTGCCATGGTGGCCAGATTAGCCCGTTCTTGACAGTTTGGTCCACAACCGTCCGGGCGGCTACGCGGCGGCAGGTGCGACTGCGAAGCGTCCGGCTTCGACGTCGAAAGTTTCGCGGTTGGCTGCGACGTAGTCCTCGACTGTCATGGGTGGCTGAGCGGTGATGACCTCGACAAGGTTGTTGGTTCCGGCGAAGATGCCGTTCCGGTAGTCGACAGCAACGTTGCCCAGGTGCTGGACGAGGTGCTGCGACACGCCACGGGCCAGGAGGCCGGCCTGGAAAGTCTCCACACTGATCGGCTCGTACCGGACCGCTATACCGAGGGCTCGCGACATCGCGGCAGCGATTTCGTCGTGGTTCATCTCGACGGGCCCGTAGAGCGGGTAGATCTGACGGTCGTGCGGCGCGGGGTGGGTGAGAACGGCGGCGATGACGCGCGCCTGGTCGTCACCCGCGATCGGCGCGTGCCGTCCGGCGCCGAAGGGCAACGCCAGGACTCCCGGCTCGCCACCACCGAGCCAGCCCCAGTTGATCCACTCTGCGAAGAACGTCGGCCGCAGGTGCGTGGTGCGGAAGGGGCCGCGATCCAGGAGTCGCTCTGCGATCCAGTGCTGTCGTGCGGCGTTACTCTTCGCGTCGCGGCGTGCTGACACCTGCGACATGTCGACCACCGCGTCCACGCCGGCTTCGGCGGCAGCCTGCGCCACGTTGACCGTCGATTCGATCAGCCCCGGCTCGACCGGGTAGCAGAAGTAGACGCTTTCGACGCCCACCATCGCTGCGCTCACATCGCGGAAGTCGCGTAGATCGCCCGCCACGACGTCAGCGCCGGCCCTGGCCAGAGCATGCGACCGCTCGTCCTCTCGGTACACGAACGCGGTCACGGCGTGCCCCTGCTCGAGCAGGAGGCGGGTGGTCGCTGCGCCTGTCTTGCCCGCTGCGCCCGTGATCAGGAAACGGCGATCGCTGGTGCTCATGAGAATCCTCTCCATAGCTGTGTGATCCGATCCATTCTGGACTGGTTCGACAAGAACGTTACTCGTTATGGACTGATATGCCAAGAATCTCCGCTGAGCCGCCTGTGGGTCGGGTGCCGGTCCGCTGCCTTTCGCGAAGCTGTGCCATTCCGGCGCGCGCATCGTTCGCCGTGACCCGAACGCGGCCGCCGAATGCTCGACTACGAGGAGCATCGTCGGGGGGGTCCGACCGGGCGTCATCTGGATGGAGCCGGGCGGCCACATCGCCCCCCACTCCGCGGAACTCGCGACTACTCATCGGGACGGCAGTTGCAGTAGACATAATCACACTCAATATGATTCTGTCATAGTCGGCGCTCGAGTGTGGCCGAATGAGTGCTCGAGATCGGCGCGATGCACGCGAGACGGTGTGGTTGCGCCACGTAGCTTCTGGTGAAGTGCCAGTTGGATCGGAAAGGTGGAGTCAATGCCCGCATACGGATTCTTCGTCGAGTTCGAGGCCCGGGAGGGAAAGGAGGGCGACGTCGCGCGGTTCCTGGTCGACGCCGAGAAACTCGTCGATGCCGAGCCCGGGACGCTGGCCTGGTTCGCGTTCCGGCTCGGCCCCTCGTCGTTCCGCATCTTCGACGCGTTCGAGACGGAGGACGACCGCGAAGCTCACCTGCAGGGCAAGGTTCGGGAGGAGATCGAAGCCCGGGGTGACGAGTTGTTCGCCACGCCGCCGGTCATCACGCCGGTGGACCTCCTCGCGACGAAACTGCCGGCGTAGCGGTTCCTGCACGAGGCGCCCTCGCGGTGCGGGGTTCTCGGCGTGCCGGCCCCGCGCCGCGACGGGGGTCAGTGCAGCTCTCGGACATGACCGCTGCCGTCTGACTTCCGCAGCGAAAGCCCTATGCGGGCAGATCGATTCTTGCCCGTACCTGAGGCAAGGGCGAAGATGACTGAGGCAAAGAGGTTTATGGTATGTCGAATCGGAAGGCTCTAAACTGATGCCATGTCATGGCCAGCCTCCCAACGGTACGAGCTGTCGACGGCGCCCGGTGGCTTGGCGCTGATCCAGGACTTCTTGAACACGAGGCCACGGGCCCGGCCCGAAACCGCGGATCTGCTCGATTCGGTGCGCTCCGCGCAAGAGTGGGCCGACGACGCGCTGCGCCAGTGGTCCGAGGTCACCGGGCGGACGTACCGGCGAGTCAGGCTCACAAAGGACGACCTGGGCGAGTTGCGTGGTGTCCGGACGCGCATCGCTGAGGCGGTTCGCCGCCGTGGCGGGCACGAGGGCGGACCTGAGCCCGTTGCCTCGATCGCGGAGGTCGACGTCACCGCGGTCGTTGGGCCGGACGGCGCGGTGGTGCTCGAGCCGGTCGGGCAGGGGTGGCGCCGGATCATGTCGGCGATGGCCATCGAGGCGCACCAGGCCCAGGTGAGCAACACCTTCCGCCGACTGAAGACCTGCCGCAATCCGCGTTGCCCTGGAGCTTTCTACGATCGATCGCCCAACAACAGCGGCGCTTGGCATGATGTGCTCACCTGCGGCAATCTCGCCAACCTGCGCGCATCGCGGGCGAGGCGGAAAACCGCGGCCGAACGGCCTGCGTGAATCGGAGACCTCACTCCGTGCGCACCGGCGAAGGCGCGGTCGCCATGGGTTGCCGCTGACGAGCGGGCGCGGCCTCCCGGCCGGCACGGCGGGCAGGGTGGAGGCCGACTGCCGCGACCACGGCGCGGAGTAACACCAAAACCGCCGCGGCCCCGAACCATATCGCCGGCCACAGTTCGCAGTTTCGACGGCCGTTGCCGGAATCGCCGAAGGCCGCGCTCACCGGGACCTGGGCAGCGAGCGCGAGCGTGCCGCCACCTGCTGTCCGTACATGGGCGCTGTGACGCGGTCGCCGCGTTCGCAACCGTGTCCACGCTGCGACACGCCCCCGGTTGTGACAGAGTCATATGCTCTATAGCTCTGTCATCAAGATCCCGCAACCGAGAGGGTGGACCGCTGTGAGTCGTTCGCGAGTGCTCGTGACAGCCGAATGGGCCGAGCGGAACCTGGAATCTGCCGATGTCGTCTTCGTGGAAGTCGACGAAGACACCTCCGCCTACGAGGACGGGCACCTGCGCGGTGCGGTGAAGCTCGACTGGCGGACCGAGCTGCAAGACCCAGTTCTTCGCGACTTCATCGGTAAAGAGCGGTTCGAGGAACTGCTGTCGGACAAGGGGATTGGCAACGACCACACCGTCGTGCTCTACGGTGGGAACAATAACTGGTTCGCAGCGTATGCCTACTGGTACTTCAAGCTTTTCGGGCACCGGGATGTGCGACTGCTCGACGGTGGCCGCAAGAAGTGGGAGCTCGATGGGCGCGCACTGTCGGCAGAGAAGGTGATGCGCCCAAGGGCCCGGTACCGGGCTCAGGAGCAGGACACGTCCATCCGCGCGTTCCGGGATGAGGTGGTAGCCGGTATCGGCCGGCTCGACTACCTCGACATCCGGTCGCCCGAGGAGTATTCGGGCAAGCTGCTGGCTCCGGCTCACCTGCCTCAGGAGAACGCTCAGCGTGCCGGTCACATCCCGGGAGCGGTCAACGTCCCATGGTCGCGCACGACCAATGAGGACGGCACCTTCAAGACCGACGACGAGATCGCGGAGATCTACGTCGAGGCCGGGATCGACTTCGAGCGGCGCATCATCGCTTACTGCCGGATCGGAGAGCGGTCCAGTCACAGCTGGTTCGCTCTACACGAGTTGCTCGGGCACGCCGATGTCAAGAACTACGACGGATCGTGGACCGAATACGGCTCGCTGGTCGGTGTTCCGATCGAGCGATCGTAAATCATCGGAGGAGAGCGCTTCCGGATCTCCGGTGCGACATAGGCATAACGGGTATGGTTATGTCATTTAACTTCTGGCGCGCTCAGGTTCGCGCGCGCGTCATCTCGGTTATGCAAAGGAGCAACTGGTGATCGTCGACGCGACACAACTGGACGCGGCACACGCGTACAAGCTGCTGATCGGCAGCATCATCCCGCGGGCGATCGCGTGGGTGAGCACGCGATCGGCCGACGGCGTGGACAATTTGGCCCCGGTCTCGTTTTTCACCGCTGTCGGGCGCAAGCCACCTAAGGTCTCCCTGTCGCTACAGCCACGGTCGGACGGTGTCACATTGAAGGACACCTTCGTCAACATTCGCGATACGGGGGAGTTCGTGGTCAACATCGCGACCCTGCCCCAGGCCGATGTGGTGCACCGGTCCGCATTCGAATTCGACTCCGAGGTGGACGAGTTCGAGGCGCTCGGCCTCGCCAAGGACTCGTGCGAGGTGGTGCGGGCGCCGCGCGTCAAGGAGTCGCCGATCTCCCTCGAGTGCGTGCTCGACCGGATCTTCGCGGCGGAGCAGGGCAACGATCACGTGGTGTGGGGGCAGGTCGTCCGCTTTCACATCAGGGACGAGCTCTACCTCGACCGGGGCCGGATCGACACCGGGGCCATCCCCGTGTTCGGGCGGCTCGCCGCGGAGTACAACCTCGTGGACAACATCTTCACCACCCCCTTGGAGCAGGACGTCCTGGAGGCTCGCCAGGGCCGCCGGATGGCCCGCCTGGACGGTGAACCCGACGATTACTCCCCGATAGACACCGCCGGCTGGTCCCCGTCCGGCTCGACGCGGGCCTGAGTGAAAGGCGCTCAACGATGAGTTCGACGACTGTTCCCCACACCGATATCGTCCTCCACCGTCACGGTGCGGGCGACAGAGCTGTCGTGTTCGTGCACGGTTTTCTCGACGGATCGTGCTGGACAACCCACCGCAGAACCGGATCGACCGGCGGATGGCGGACGAGCTGTCGACAGCGGTCGACACGATCGGCAGCAGCGACGCCCGCGCGGTGATCGTGCGCGCCGAGGGCCCGGACTTCAGCTTCGGCGGGGACATCGTGCCCTGGCCGGACTGGAACCAGCGAGAGCTGCGCTCCGCTTTCGAGCACTACATGACGACGTTCAACAAGTTCGAACAGCTCCCGCTGCCGGTGATCGCCGCCGTGCACGGCTTGTGCGCCGGTGGGGGTTTCGAACTGGCCGTGCGCGCCGACGTCATCATTGCCGCCGAGTCGGCACGGTTTGCGCATCCCGAACAGACCCTCGGCATCGTAACGCTGCTCGGCGGCATCTACCGGGTCGCGGAAAGAGCAGGCCGGGCCCGTGCGGCGGAGTGGGCACTGACGTCCGAGCAAGTCCCCGCCGCGGTCATGGCCGAGAGCGGCGTGATCAATCGCGTCGTGCCCGACGAGGCCCTACTGGCCGAGGTCACGGCGTTCGCGAACAAGGTCGCCAAGGGCCCGACGCGTGCCCACGCCGCGCACAAGGCGCTTTTGCGGGCTTGGGCCATCGGTGGCGTCGCCGTGGCCGATCAGGCGATGTTCGACATCGCGCTGCCCCTCTTCGAAACCGAGGACGTCCAGGGCGCCCTTGTGTCGGCGGTGGACGCCTTCAAGGCCGGACGGCCCAGGCCGGTGTTCGGCTTCGAAGGCCGCTGAGCCCCCGAGTCGCGCGGGCCCGACCTGCTCGCAATCCCCTCGGGCGTGGCTGGACGCAGCGCTGCGGAACCTGTTCCCGTTGCCGGCATAGGCCACCGTGACGTGGCTCCGGACCTACGGGAACCGGCACGGTCCGCGCCGCCTCGCGGCGCTCGATCCACTTCTCCCCGTATCTTCGAGATCGCCTTCGGCATGCCACCGTCGGACTACCGTGCGGAGGTAGCCGAGCCCCGCCGGTGCGGGCGGCTTCGACGGTCAGGGGAGCCCGGCACAGCTTCTTGCGGCCTGGAGGAACGCTCGCCGTGCCGTCCTGGCGTCATCGAGGTAGCTGCCCACGAGCACGGCGTCGCGGAGCATGACGAGAAAATCTGTCTTGGTCTGCGCGTCCGCCCGTTTCGCCGCGGTCAGGAGATCCCGCAGCGTGCCGCGAAACCACTCACGATGCCGGGTCACCACCTGCCGGACCGGGCTGGCCGGATCCGGGAACTCCGCCGTCGCATTGATGAACGGACAGCCTCGGGTGTGGTGGCGTGCGGCGTCGTCGGCAATGCCCTCGATGGCGAGTTCGAGCAAATGGTCGGGGGAGATCGCGTGCTCCGCCGCGCCGGAGAACTGGGCGCGGACCGCCTCGTCCTCCCGCTCGAGGTAGGCGACGATCAAGCGCTCTTTCCCCGCGAAGTGGCGGTAGAGCGTCGCGCGGGTGACGCCTGCTTCCTGCACGATCCGGTCGATCCCGACGCTGTTGATTCCCTCCTGATAGAAGAGCTCGCCAGCGATGTCGAGGAGGTGCTCACGCGCGGACGAGCCGCGCCGGACCGGTGCTTGCGTCATCACCCGAAGATACCACGTGTAACGACCGTTCTTTCTCTTTGGATCGAGAGCCGGCCGCATCTCGAGTTGACAGAAGTGTAGTCAGCATGGTTCTGTCGTATCTAGGAGAACGACCGTTCTTTCTTTCAAGGCCTGGAGGGCCTGTCCATCAGGAGAACCCGATGAAACTCTCCACTCATCACCGGCGCGGCCGACGTGCCATGGTCATCGCCGGTGTCGCCGCCACGCTGGCGCTGGTCCCCGCGACCAGCGATGCCGTCGCACCCACTGGCTCCGCACCGGCGTCAGGCGGCACGGACAAACCGACGATCGTTCTCGTCCACGGTGCCTGGGCGGACGCGTCGAGCTTCGCTCCCGTCACCGCATTGCTGCAGTCACACGGCTATACGGTGTTCAGCGCGCCGAACCCGTTGCGTGGCCTCGGCGCCGACGCCGCCTCGGTCGCCGCCTTCGTCGACCAGGCCACGACCGGCCCTGTCGTGCTGGTCGGGCACTCCTACGGCGGTGCGGTGATCACCAACGCGGCTCGCTCGGTGCCGCGGGTCGCGGGGCTGGTCTACATCGACGCCTTCGCCCCCGCGGCGGACGAGACCGTCGTGCAACTCACCGGCGCGCATCCCGGCTCGGTTCTCGCGGCTGACCCGGCCACCGTGTTCGACGTCGTGCAGGATCCCTCACTTCCGCAGGGCGACCCCAACCTCTACGTAAAGCGCACCTTGTTCCCGGCCGCGTTCGCCGCGCGGCTGCCGCGGGCGGTGGGTGCGACGCTCGCCGCGGCACAGTCGCCCATCGCCGCCGGTGCGCTCAACGAGCCCTCAGGCGCGCCCGCGTGGGCGACCATCCGCAGCTGGTTCTTCATCGGGGCCGATGATCGAGTGATCCCCGCGGCCGAACAGGAGGCGATGGCGGCCAGGGCCGGCAGCGTCACCGTCACCGGCAAGACCGACCACCTGGCGATGCTCGAGGCGCCGGACGCGGTGACCGCGCTCATCGAGCGCGCCGCGTCGGGAAAGTGAGGCGGACATGACCACACCTCCCGTGATCTTCGT
Organism: Nocardia sp. NPDC057455; assembly: GCF_042802775.1. Taxonomy (NCBI): domain Bacteria; kingdom Bacillati; phylum Actinomycetota; class Actinomycetes; order Mycobacteriales; family Nocardiaceae; genus Nocardia; species Nocardia sp. NPDC057455. Next base: position 14,451 of record NZ_JBHVDM010000086.1, read on the forward strand.
TCATGGACTGTGGGTCCACGCGTCCGCTTGGGAGCCGTGGCTCGATCTCTTCTCCCGCGCCGGGTATGCGGCGCAAGCACCGCTCTGGCCTGGCGAAAGCCGTTCTGTGGAACTCACGCGCCAAAACCCGGAGCGGGTGGCCGGTTTCGGTGTCCAGGACATCACCGAACACTTCGCCCAGCACATCGGCCAACTGGGTGAGCGGCCGGTCGTCGTCGGGCACTCGTTCGGTGGTCTCGTGGCTCAGAAGCTGCTGGAGTCCGGGTTGGCGGTGGCGGCTGTCGCCATTGACCCCGCGCCGATCAAGGGGGTTCGTGCCCTGCCGCTGGCGCAGATCCGCTCCGCGCTGCCAGTGCTGCGCCGCAAGTCCAACGCGAGCGGGTTCGTCCAGCTCACCCGGCGGCAGTTCCGCTATGGGTTTGGCAACGCACTTTCCTGGGAAGAGTCCGACGGGTTGTACCGGCGGTGGGCGATCCCCGGCCCGGGCCGGCCGGTGTTCGACCTCACCGCCGCGAAGAAGGACCCGTCCTCGCCGACCCAGGTCGGCCTCGACGACCGTGGACGCGGACCGCTGCTGATCCTGGGCGGCGAGCGTGATCACACCATTCCCGAGGTGGTGGCGCGGCAGGCGGCCGAACTCTATCGGCCGGGTGTGAACACCGAATACCGGATGATGCCGGGACGAGGACACTCGCTGGTGTTCGATAGCGGCTGGCGCGAGGTCGCCGAGGTCGTTCTGGACTGGGTTCGCGGGCACGACCGGGTGTCGGGCCGCTGACCGTTCCGGCCTCCGCCGCTCATCCGGCGGGGGCCGGGAACACCGACCGCGTCATCGCCGCGGCGCACCGCACCAGCGACTCGGTGTCGATGTCGACCGAACCGGACACGGCGTCCGTCGCCGCGCCGCAGTAACCGTGGTACAGAGCACGTGCGATCACGTCCGGTTGCTCGCACACAACGGCTCCCGTGTCCACGCCCTCTCGTGCCGCGCTTGCGATGAGCGCGATCAGGCGTTCGTTCGCCGCGGTCTTCACGGCCTCGGCTCCCGCGACGCCGTACAGCGCGCGATGAATGGCACCGTGCTCCAGTGCGAACCGGGTGAGCGCCTCGAGAACCGCCGCGAGACGGTCGCGGACTGGAATCGCGCGGTCAGCCAGAATCCGTTCGCCGATCTCGGCGAAGGAGCTCATGTGACGTTCCCAGGCGGCGGCAGCCACCTCCTCCTTGGTATTGAAGGTGATCGCCGATTCCTATTGGCAGGCAAGCGCTCTGGATGTCGACCGAGCGGCGTACGGCTTACCCGCCGTGTACAGCCCCAATCGCGGTTTCGGTTACTTCGGCACCCCGCCGGACACGGCGACCACGGTGCTGTGGGTGGGCGGCACGGAGACCGATGTGCTGGCGCGCTGCGCCGAGGTGAGCGCTGTCGGGCACGTCGATGCCCGGCTCGGATATCCCGGCGTCACTCGCGGCGTCACCGTCTGGCGCTGCGCGCAACCGCGTGTGCCCTGGTCGCTGGCCTGGCCGGGCATGTTGCGGCTGAACTGAGCGCCGCGCCTCACCACCAGCCGAGAATCGGCGACAAGTGCCTGCCCAGTTCCGGCGCGAGCGAGCGCGAATAACTGGCGGTGAGGTGATGCTCGTCGTGGTAGATGAGAATGTTGCCCTCGGTGACGGCGCAGACGTCGCGTCCGCACAGTGCGTCGGACAGGTCCACCGGGAACACGTTGGGGAACGAGGCGGCGAACTCGAGCGCCGGGTTGACCTCGTCCAGCGCGGCCGCGCGCGGCATCCCGCAACTGATCCGGTCGCCCTGCTGGGCGAGGCAGTCGATGGCCCGGTACCGCACGCCGTCGCGGCGCAGCCATGGCGTGTCGCGGATGGCGAGCATGTTGAGTCCCCGGTCGGCCAGCCGGGCCCAGACGTCCAGGTAGTCGCCCGGGGTCTCGTCACCCGCGCCATCCCGTGGGCGGGTCGCCGTCGTGAAGACCCATTCCGGGCGTTCGACGGCCAGGCGGTCGATCACCTCCACGGACCAGTCGCGGCAATCCGGGTTCGCTTCGCCCTTATACATCGGTTCCGCCGCCACCGTCAGCGGGCAACCCATCTTCAGATACACCTCGACCCGGAAGGCGTGCTCGCGAGCGAGCAGGTCGAGGGCGGGCACCCAGTGCTCGGCGTGCGAGCTGCCCACCACCGCGACGGTGCGCTCCGCGTTCGCGTCCCCGTAGGTGCAGGTGAGGACATGCCGGGTGTCCCAGTCCGCGATGCAGCCGTCCCGAGAGGGGTAGGCGGCGTCCGCGGGCGCTTCGTACACGGTTGGGCGCATCGGAACCTCGGGCGTGCTCGCGCCGTTGACCAGTGCCTCCGCGCCGGGATAGGGCGTCGGGTCCAGTGCCGCCACCGCCCGCGGCGGGTTTGCTCTGATCACCACCTGCTCGCCGACCGACGCCGCCAGCACCGCGATGCCGAGCGCCGCGACCAGCCTGCCGGTGCGGAGGGTGCGGGCGGGCGTCGCCCGGGCCGGACGGCCGGACCGCGTCCGCAACGGCTCCTCGATGAACCGGTTCGTCAGGTGGGCGAGTACCAGCGACGCGCCGATGACCCCCAGGCCGACGCCGAATCCGGCGGTTGCGGACCCGGTCCGGGCCAGTACGAAGATCAGGATCGGCCAATGCCACAGGTACAACGCGTAGGACAGTTCACCGAGACGCACCGCGGCCGCCGTGCCGAGCAGCCGATTGGGCAGCGGTTGCTCGGCGGTTGTCAGCTTGCCGCCGGCGACGATCAGCGCCAGCGTGGCGCCGACCGGCACCAGTGCGGCCGGGCCGGGGAATCGATCGGCGCCGTCGATCAGCCATCCGCAGGCGAGCACCGCGACCGCACCGATAACGGCTGCCGCGACCCGCACCGGGCGCGGCGGCGCGGACCAGGGCGCGACGATCGCCAGCAGGGCGCCGGCCGACAGTTCCCAGGCGCGGGCGAAGCTGTCGTAGTAGTTCCAGCCCTGTTGCACCGCGGTGCCGTGGGCGGCGTAGACGAACGAGACCACCGCGCCCGCGGCGAAGATGATCGCCAAGGCAGGGCGCAGTGCCTCGGGGCGGGCGAAACGCAGGCACAGGGCCGCCGTCGCCGCCACGACGAACAGCGCCAGCAGGTAGAACTGCGTCTGCACCGCCATGGACCACAGGTGTTGTAGCGGGCTCACCGAAGGATCGGCCGCCAGGTAGTCCGACCAGGACAGCGCCAGATACCAGTTCTGGTAATACAGCAATGACGCGAGCGTCTGCGCGGCCATCTCGCCCCACTGGGTGAACGGGCGTAGCAGCACGGTCGCCGCGATCACGGCGGCCAGGAGCGTGACCAGAGCGGGCAGCAATCTCCGGGCGAGCCTGCCCGCGGTGTACGCGACGCGGACCGAGCCGGTGGCTTCCGCCCTGCGCAGCACCGAGCCGGTGAAGAAGAAGCCGGACAGCACCAGGAACACGTCCACGCCGCCCGAGACTCGCCCGAACCAGATGTGGAACGCCACGACCAGCGCTATCGCCACACCGCGCAAACCGTCCAGATCGTGCCGGTACCCGCCGGCCTCCGCCTGCCGCGGCCCCGCGGTAGTAGCGACCGCGCCCGGCCGGAGGAGCCGGTTCATCGCTCGGGCGACCGTCACCGGACTCGCGCGGCGCGGTCGTCACGGCAACGGAATGCCACGGCTCGGCGACGGGGCGATGTACAGGACACGTCATCTCTCTTACCACGGCCGGTGAACGCCGGTCCAACTCGCGGAGGCGAGGTGGGGGTACGGAAACAGCCGTTGAACCGGACAATTCGGTCACCACTCGGGTGGCCGCCCTTCGCTGGTCGTTAGGGTGGAGTCGTGAACGTAGAGGTGACACCCCTGCCGGGTATCGGTGTGCGCAAAGATTTTCCGCTGACCAATACACGACGCCGGATCGGGGTGATCAATCATCGTGACGGCACGATGGACCTCATCGTGAGCAAGCCGGACAACCCCGACGAGACCGAGCAGGTCCCGCTGTCGGGGAAGGAGGCGGCGGTGCTGGCCAGCCTGCTCGGTGCGCCGCAACTGGTCGAACAGCTACGCGAGGAGCATCGGGAGTTCACCGGCCTGACCACTCGCCAGCTGTCCATCCCCGACCGGTCCCACTTCGACGGCCGCAGGTTGGGCGAGACCCAGATGCGCACCCGGACGAAGGCGTCCATCGTCGCGGTGGTGCGCAGCGGGCAGCCCATTCCGTCTCCGGGGCCGGATTGGACCTTAACCGCCGGAGACGTATTGGTCGTCGTCGGCACCGTGGAGGGCCTGGAGGCCGCCGCCAAGATCCTGTCAGACGGCTGAGCGGCATGGTGGCACACGAGACTGCGCTCGCGCTGATCCAACTGGGCGCGGTATTTTTCGGCCTCGGGCTGCTCGGGCGGATCGCCGCGCGCATCGGCATGTCGCCCATCCCGCTGTATCTGATCGGCGGGCTGGTGTTCGGCACCGGCGGCCTGATCGAGCTGCGGCAGGCGGACGACTTCATCCACCTCGCCAGCGAGATCGGCGTCGTCCTGCTGCTGTTGCTGCTCGGCCTGGAATACAGCGCACCGGAACTGGTCACCGGCATGCGCCGATCATGGGCCGCGGGTGTGGTGGACCTCGTGCTCAACGCGACCCCGGGTGTGCTCGTCGCCTTCGCGCTCGGCTGGGGGTTCACCGGCGCGATCGCTATGGCGGGCGTCACCTACATCTCGTCATCGGGCATCGTCGCGAAGGTGCTCAACGATCTGGGCCGGCTCGGTAACCGCGAAACGCCGGTGGTGCTGTCCATCCTGGTGTTCGAGGACTTGGTGATGGCCGGATACCTGCCGGTGCTGACGGCGGTGCTGGCCGGCGTCGGCTTCGTCGCCGGGCTGAAGACGCTGGCCATCGCCTTGGCCGCGGTCACCGTCGTGCTGATCGTCGCGCTGCGCTACGGCCGCTACGTCTCCGCGATCGTCGACAGTGCCGATCGCGAGATCTTCCTGCTGAAGCTGCTCGGGTCCGCGTTACTGGTGGCGGGCGCGGCCTCCGCGGTACAGGTTTCCGCGGCGGTCGGGGCCTTCCTGCTCGGTATCGCCATCTCGGATTCGACCGCGCACAACGCGACCAAGCTGCTGGAACCGCTGCGCGACCTGTTCGCCGCGCTGTTCTTCGTGCTCTTCGGCCTGAGCACCGACCCGGCGAGCATCCCTCCGGTGCTGGGCTGGGCGTGCCTGCTGGCGCTCGTCACCACCGCAAGCAAGATCGCCACCGGATGGTGGGCGGCCAAACGGGCCGGTGCGGGGCGCCTCGGCCGGGCGCGCGCGGGCACCGCGCTGGTCGCCCACGGCGAGTTCTCGATCGTCATCGCGGGACTCGCCGTCGCCGCGGGCGCCGTCCCGGCCGAATTCGCCGCGCTCGCGACCACCTATGTGCTGTTGATGGCGGTTCTCGGCCCGATCGCCAGCCGGTTCGTCGAGCCGGTCATGGCGCTGGTGGTGCGGCGGCGCGCCGGCGTGTCCTGACCGACGGCGGTGTCCGATCCGCTCGAGACCTCCGGCGGGGTTGACCCGGCTCGGCGGATAGCAGTCGGAAACCGGAGGCACGGGCCGTGCGGGCGCAAGTCGACGTGATTACTTCGGTGTGGGCGGCCTCGAGCGCCGACCCGGACGACTCTCTCCGGGAGGTCGTGTACCTCGAGGACCCAGTGGGCTGAACGCGCGGTGGCGGTGCGGGAGCCCACCGCCACCGCGGCGGAATCAGTTCCGCCCGGTGGCGACGGAATTCAGCACGACTTCGGCAGCGGGCTCGCCGTCGGACGAACCGTCCTTGACGCCCGCGCCGGCGATGGACGACAGAACCTCCATGCCCGCGGTGATTCGCCCGAACGGGGTGTAGTCCGGCGGCAGCGGCGCGTCGCGGTAGACCAGGAAGAACTGGCTGCCGTTGGTGCCGGGCCCGGCGTTCGCCATGGCGACCGTACCGGCCGGGTAAGTCGCCCCCGCCAGGTTCTCGTCGGGGAAGAAGTATCCGGGGCCGCCCATGCCGGTCGCGGTCGGGTCACCGCACTGCAGGACGTAGATGCCTTCGGTGGTGATCCGGTGGCACTTCGTGTGGTCGAAGAACTGCTCGCCGGCCAGGAACACGAACGAGTTGACCGTGCGCGGCGCGCGTGCGGCGTCCAGGGCGATGGTCACGGTGCCACAGCTGGTGACCAGCGTCGCCGTGTATCCGGCGTTGGCGTCGATGGTCATGCCCGGTTCGGCGGGCCATTGCTTGCCGTTCGGCTGACCGGCGGCCGGTGCGCCACAGCGGCCCGGTCCCTGCTCTCGAGCAGGCGCGGGGGTCGCCGAGACGACGCCCGTCGCGGATGCCACCAGCGTCACGCCGACGGCGAGTACCCCGAGGATCCGCAGCGATCGCCACGGTAGGCTCCGGCGCCCCGCGCGCCGGCCGTTGATGAGTTCTCGCGCTTGCACTTCGCTGCTCACCGCTGAAAATCTCCTTCACTCGGGGTTGCGCACCGGACGATGCAGCGCGAATCATTCCATCTCCCCGGTCATGGTGGGGGAGTACGGCTCGATTGCCCGTGCGCGCGACCCGAGGAACGTGGCGACCGCGATGGCCGCAGATCGGCCACAAAAATGTTTCCGGCCACTTGTTGGACAACAGAATTAGTTACCGGTGACGTATAACAAAGCATGGGAATCGTTCGAGCGGCGCTGGTCCAAACGAACTGGACCGGTGACAAAGAGTCGATGCTGAAGGCGCACGAGGCCTACGCCCGCCGGGCCGCCGCGGAGGGGGCCGCGGTGATCTGCTTCCAGGAGTTGTTCTACGGGCCCTACTTCTGCCAGCGGCAGGACACGGAGTTCTACGACTACGCCGAATCCGTCCCGGGGCCGACCACGCAACGATTCGCCGCGCTGGCGAAGGAATTGCGCCTGGTGATGATTCTGCCGGTGTACGAGCAGGAACAGCCGGGCCTGCTGTACAACACGGCCGCTGTGCTCGACGCCGACGGCAGTTATCTCGGTAAGTACCGGAAACATCACCTGCCGCACGTGCACGGATTCTGGGAGAAGTTCTACTTCCGGCCGGGCAACCTCGGCTGGCCGGTGTTCGACACCGCGGTCGGCAGAGTCGGCGTGTACATCTGCTACGACCGACACTTCCCGGAGGGCTGGCGCGCGCTGGCCCTCGCCGGGGCGCAGATCGTGTTCAACCCGTCGGCCACGTCGCGGGGCCTGTCCGGCTACCTCTGGAAACTGGAACAACCGGCGGCCGCGGTGGCCAACGAGTATTTCATCGGCGCCATCAACCGCGTCGGCGTCGAAGAGTACGGCGACGACGACTTCTACGGCACCAGCTACTTCGTCGACCCGGAAGGCAAGTTCGTCGGCGAAGTCGCCTCCGACACCGGCCCCGAGCTGGTGGTCCGCGATCTGGACATGGACCTGATCAAGGTGGTGCGCGATCGCTGGGCCTTCTACCGCGACCGCCGCCCCGACGCCTACGGGCCGCTGGTGGCCCCCTGAGAGCGGGGAACGACATGGCGCGCACTTTCATCCACGGCGGCACAGTCGTCTCCGCCACCGGATCCCAGCCGCTCGACGTGCTCGTCGAGGACGAGACCATCGTCGCCGTCCTCCAGCCGGGTTCCACCGCGCTGGGCGCGGATCTCACCGCCTCCGCCGATCGGGTGCTCGACGCGACCGGCAGATACGTGATCCCCGGCGGGGTGGACGGCCATACCCACATGCAGATGCCCTTCGGCGGGACCGAAGCCTCCGACACCTTCGAGACCGGCACCCGCGCGGCCGCGTGGGGCGGTACCACCACCATCATCGACTTCGTCGTCCAAAAACCGGGGGAGCGGGTGCAGGACACCCTGGCCGCCTGGCACGCGAAGGCGGCCGGGCAGTGCGCGATCGACTACGGCTTCCATCAGATCATCGGTCAGGTCGACGACGAATCCTTGAAGGGGATGGGCGAATTGGTGGCCGAAGGGGTCACCAGCTTCAAACTCTTCATGGCCTACCCGGGTGTCTTCTACTCCACCGACGGCCAGATACTGCGCGCCATGCAGTCCGCGGCCGAGCTGGGTGCGCTGATGATGATGCACGCCGAGAACGGGATCGCCATCGATGTGCTGGTCGAGCAGGCGCTCGCGCGCGGGCAGACGGCGCCGTACTTCCACGGCACGACCAGACCGTGGCAGCTCGAGGAGGAGGCCACCCACCGCGCGATCATGCTGGCCGAGCTGACGGGCGTTCCGCTGTATGTCGTGCATGTGTCGGCCAAGCAGGCGCTGGCCCAGATCGCCGCCGCCCGTGACGCCGGCCGCAACGTCTTCGGCGAGACCTGCCCGCAGTACCTGTACCTCTCGCTCGAAGACCAGCTGGGCGCAGCGGGTTTCGAGGGCGCGAAATGGGTGTGCTCGACGCCGCTGCGATCGAAGGCAGAAGGGCATCAGGACGAACTGTGGCGCTATCTGCGGACCGGTGACGTCACGACCGTGGGCACCGACCACTGCCCGTTCTGCATGAAGGACCAGAAGGAGCTGGGTCTCGGCGATTTCAGTAAGATCCCCAACGGCATCGGCGGCGTCGAGCATCGGATGGACCTGATGTTCCAGGGCGTCCGGTCCGGGCGGATCTCGCCGGAACGCTGGGTCGAGGTCTGCTGCACCACGCCGGCCCGGATGTTCGGCATGTACCCGCGCAAAGGGGTGATCAGCCCGGGCGCGGACGCCGACATCGTCATCTACGACCCCAACGGCCACACCAGCATCGGTCTCGGCAAGACCCACCACATGAACATGGACTACTCGGCCTACGAGGGATTCGAGATCGACGGTCACGTCGACACGGTGCTGTCCCGGGGGCGGGTGGTGGTGGACGGCGGCTACCACGGTCATCCGGGGCACGGCCGGTTCGTCAAGCGTGACCTCGCGCAGAACCTGATCTGACGCCTCTTTCGATCCTCGAACGGAGAGTGCCGCATGGACATCGGTCTGGTGCTGCAATGCACGCCCCCGGCCTCGCGGGTGATCGAATTGGCCAGGCTCGCGGAGACGTACGGGTTCTCCCACGTCTGGACCTTCGACTCGCATCTGCTCTGGCAGGAGCCGTATGTCATCTACAGCCAGATCCTGGCCGCTACGCGCAAGGTCATGGTCGGTCCGATGGTGACCAACCCGGCCACCCGGGACTGGACGGTGACCGCGTCGATCTTCGCCACGCTCAACGAGATGTTCGGCAATCGCACGGTATGCGGAATCGGCCGCGGTGATTCGGCCGTGCGCACGCAGGGCGGGAAACCCGCCACCCTGGCTACGTTGCGGCAAGCGGTGGAGGTGATCCGGGAACTGGGCAACGGGCGTAGCGCGCGAATAGACGACACCGTGGTCCGGCTGCCGTGGGCGGCCGACTCGCGGCTGGAGGTATGGGTAGCGGGCTACGGCCCACGTGCTCTCGACTTGACCGGCGCGGTGGCGGACGGCTTCATCCTGCAACTGGCCGACCCGGACATCACCGCTTGGACCATCGCGCGGGTGCGCGCGGCGGCCGAACGCGCGGGCCGGGACCCGGCAGCGATCCGGATCTGCGTCGCCGCGCCCGCTTACGTCACCGACGGGACGGACGCGGCGCTGGCGCACGCGCGCCGACAGTGCCGATGGTTCGGCGGGATGGTCGGCAACCATGTGGCGGAGATCGTCGAAAGATACGGGACGGCAGGCGACATTCCGGCCGCCCTCACCGACTACGTCGAAGGCAGGCGAGGTTACGACTACAACCAGCACGGCCGCGCGGGCAACGTACACGCCGAGTTCGTGCCCGACGCCATCGTGGACCGCTTCTGCCTGCTTGGCACGCCCGACGACCAGCTGTCCCGGTTGCGCGAGCTGGCGAAGCTGGGCGTGGATCAATTCGCCGTCTATCTGCAGCACGACGCGAAAACCGCGACCTTGGAGGCGTACGGTGAATCGGTGCTGCCTCGTCTCGCTCCCCTCGTGACCGCGACCCAGTCGACCGAAGGGAGCGACTAGCGTGGTCGATCACGTCTTCTGAGTCGCTGATCGGGGTGAACTCGCCTCGGGTGCGTGTTCAGGGGGTCGGGGGTACGTCATCTGTTGGGGTATCGGGGCGCGAGGGGGTGGAGCACAGTGCGGGCGGACTGGGCAGTTGTGGTGGTTTGCGGGTGTTTCTGGCTGGGTTGTGGATCGGGCTGATGAGGCCATCGTGTTCGGCGTGTCGGTAGATGCACCGGATTGCGGAGACCATATTCGCGGCTGCTCCACGGCCTTGGCGGGAGTTGGAGCGGATGATCGCGTGGCGGCGGTGGTCCTCGACGAATCGGTTGATTCGGTAGTCGTGGGTGCATCGAGGCATCGGTCTCCCCACGCGACTTCAACTCTCCGCCAGTATGATTCGTAGCTTTTGACGGTAGTGTTCGGCAGGGCGGTCCTGAGCTCCGCGATGTATTCGCTGAAGGTTGGTATCGGAGTGGTGGCAGGGCGTACAACGGCCTAGCCGAGCTGAGTGGCGATCAACTGGAGCGCGTTTTCGAGGTCGAGATCGTCGTTCATGATGCATCCGGCCAGAGGTCAGGAAGATAGGCCCGCAACGCTGCGGCGATGATCGGAATTGGGAAGATGAGGTCTTCGCAATGGACGTCGGCTACAACCAGTGCTTTGTCGCCTGGAACCAGGTTGCACCGGTGGGGGTGTACGGCTGGGATGCGGAGGTAACCCGATCGGCCGACCGACCACCGAATCTGTAGTCCAACCCCCGACAGGTCGGTCAGGATGGCGAAAAACCGCTAGGCGTGCCATCCGCACAGGTGGGTTCCGGACTGGTGGGCTCGCGTGCCGCCCTTACGGCTGAGGGCGGCTGAATGGCTCGAGCTCGACCTCACCGATACCGGTTGGGACCTGCGCCGCGCTGGGGCGACACCCACGTCGGGATCGGGCTCCGCGCGAGATCCGAGTAGTCGGATACCCACGCGCTCCAACAGCCCAAGGGCAAGTATCGAAGAAATCCTGCTGGACAGAAGACTCGATGATTCGACCGCACCTCAGGGAGGGCGAGATGAGCGAACGCGCGATGAGTTGGGAGGAACTCAGGAAACGGGAGGGCGAACCGGCCACGGCGCAGGCTCCGGCCGAGCTGCGGCGACTGTTCCATCGAGAAGGGCCGTCCCGGTGCGAGCCGCACTTCCTCGACCCCGCGGATTTGCAGTGTCAGGACGATGATGAACCGGTCCTCGGAGGCTACTGTCCGCCATGGATCGCGACTTCCTACCGCCCTGCGAGGGCACGCTTGCCGCGGCCGCTGAAGGTATTCCATAACGGCGAGGAGCTCGATCCTGCCGTCGTGTATCCGCCCGACGAACGCGTGGTCTACCACGACCACAACTACCCATGGGGATCCGTCTGCAGGATCACCAGTGCCCTCGGGGCCTGCTCGGGTGTGTTGATCGGCCCGCGTCACGTGCTCACCGCGAGTCATTGCGTCGACTGGTCGGGCGGGTGGATGAAGGTCGAAGTTCACCTGTTCGGCGCGACGGCTCGTGACTGGTCCTACGCCACGCGAGCGATCGCGTATACCGACATCACAACGGTTACGTCCACCACAGTCGATGAGGACTACGCCTGTCTCGTGCTCGAAAAACCGCTCGGCGAGGCCTTCGGTTGGCTCGGCGTCCGGGAGTACGACAGCGACTGGGATGACGACGACGTTTGGTCCTCGATCGGGTACCCAGGGGACGTCGCCAGCGGAGTCCAGCCCATCTTCATCGGGAACAAAAGTATGGACGAGGACGAGTGGGACTTCGGCTCCGGCCGCGCCATGAATAGCAACGTCGACATGATGAGAGGTCAGTCAGGATCCCCGATGTTCGGCTGGTGGAATTACGACGACGGCACCGGCACTCGACCCTGGCCCTTTGTCACGGCAGTCATATCTTCGGAAAGCTTTGGCTTCTACCCGCCGACCTTCAGGATCAATTGGTGCTCCGGCGGGGCCGATATCGTCCGCCTCGTCAGGTACGCAAAGCGGAACTACCCCTAGCTCGGCAGAGATGTGGCCGTCGTCGAACGGATCAGCGGTCGCAGCGGCAGACGTGCACGACCCTCTCGCCGCCGGGCGTGCGCCGAACACCATTCGTCACAGATCACACAGAACTTCAGATGTCAAAAAATTGACAGACAGACCGGGCTGATAGGTCACCGCAAACCTTCGCAACCACCGCAATGCGCAGATTTCCCCGGAAAGTCTCCTGGATCAACTGACGAGTACTTGCCTGATAACTACAGTTGTCGGACGATCCTGCCGGTGGTCGAGGGTCCCGATCTGCCGAAGGGCGCTCCGGCGCAACCGGTTCGATTTCGTGTTATCGGGCGACGTCGAGGACGGGGCGGTGATCGAGGTGAGGATGCAGGCCAAGGCTCGGGGGACTCATCGCGGCGCCGGGTGGACCGAAGTTTTCGCGGTTGCCCCTTGACAGTCCCGGCGACCGCCGCCGCGTTCGGCTGGGTAGTGGTCGTGAGCGGCGGGAGTGCACCGTGGAGGGTTCTTGACATCCCGGTGTGTGGTGGCAGTGTGCTGGGTGAGGACGGGGCCTGAGCGCTGCCGCTCGGACATTGGTCGAAACGCCGCGGGCTCGGTCGTGACGCCAGGGCCGGGCCCGGCGGTGGCGTGGGTTGCATGGCGTGAAGACCCGCCCCCGATGAGTTCCGATCGCGAAGTTGGGCGGGTCGTCCCCATCACCAGGTGATTGTGGATCACGGGAGTTCGCATCGGGCGTAGCTGTCCCTTGCGTTCGTCACCAGCTCTGGCGCAGAACAGAACCCGTGACGGCGCAGATCGTCGACCCCCACCCGCCGGGGTTGTCTGAAACCGCAGTTCACGCGTGTCTCGAGGCGTAGCGGGTGTCCGTCCCGCTCCAACGGATGGGTACCGGCCGGACACGGCTTCGGCCACCGCGATGACTTCCAGCCGGATCAGATGGCGGGTGGTGGGATCCGGGTGTAGGTCGCTGCTGTGCTGGTGCCGCCGGGTGTGGTGAGGGTGAGGTTGGTGGGTCCGGCGGGTCCGGGAGGTGGGTCGGTGACGATTTGGGTGTTGGAGATGACGGTGAACGCCGCGGGTGTGGCGCCGAACAGCACGGTAGTGGTTTGGGCGAGGTTGGTGCCGGTGATGGTGACGCTGTTGCCGCCGGTGGTCGGTCCTTGGTTGGGGTTCAGGCTGGTGATGGTGGGTGTGGGCAGGTAGGTGTAGGAGACGCCGTTGCTGGTCCCAGCCGGGGTGATGACGGTGACGGCGAGTGTCCCGGTCCCTGGTGGGGCGGTGGCGGTGATCTGGGTGTCGGAGACCACCGTGAATGCGCTGGCAGCGGTGGCGCCGAACCGGACCGTGGTGGCACCGAGGAAGTGGGCGCCGGTGAGGGTGACGGTGTTGCCGCCGGCGAGCGGACCCGAGCTGGGAGAGACACCGGTGAGGGTGGGAATGGTGAGGTAGAAGTAGGAGCTGGGAAGAGTGGTGGCGCCACCGGGGGTGGTGACGGTGATGTTCACCGCCCCGGCGAAGCCCGGGGGAACGACCGCGGTGATCTGCGTGGCGGAGACGACGGCGAACGAGGTCGCAGGCGTGGCGCCGAAGGTGACCGTGGTGGCGCCGGTGAGGCCCGTGCCGGTGAGGGTGACGGTGTTCCCGCCGGAGGTGGGTCCTTGGTTGGGGCTGACGCCAGTGAGGGTGGGCACTGCGGCGTAGGTGTAGGGGACGCCGTTGCTGGTGCCTCCGGGGGTGATGACGGTGACGGCGACCGTCCCCGTTCCTGGTGGGGCGATGGCCGTGATCTGTGTGCTCGAGTTGACCGTGAACGCGGCCGCGGTCGTCCCGAACCGGACGGCGGTGGCGGTGGACAGGCCCGTGCCGGTCAGGGTGACCGTGGTCCCTCCGGCCGCCGGACCCGAACCGGGGACGGCGGAGGTGAGGGCGGGGACGGGAGTGTAGGTGTAGGAGACGCCGTTGCTGGTGCCGCCGGGGGTAGTGGCGGTGACTTGCACCGTCCCGGCTCCTGGTGGGGCGACGGCGGTGATCTGGGTGGCCGAGTTGACCGTGAACGAGGACGCGGGCGTGGCGCCGAAGGTGACCGCGGTGGCCCCGGTGAGGTTGGTGCCGGTGAGCGTGACCGTGGTCCCTCCGGCCGCTGGACCCGAACTGGGGACGGCGGAGGTGAGGGCGGGCACGGGAACGTAGCTGTAGGACACGCCGTTGCTGGTGCCGCCCGGGGTGGTGGCGGTGATCTGCACTGTCCCGGTCCCCGGGGGAGCGACGGCGGTGATCTGCGTGGCCGAGTTGACCGTGAACGAGGACGCGGGCGTGGCGCCGAAGGTGACCGCGGTGGTGGCGGTGAGGTTGGTGCCGGTAAGGGTGACGGTGTTGCCGCCGGAGGTGGGTCCTTGGCTGGGACTCACGCCGGCGAGCGATGGCACTCCGGCGTAGGTGTAGGGGACACCGTTGCTGGTGCCGCCCGGGCTGGTGATGACCGTGACCGGCACCGTACCTGCTCCCGGTGGGGCGATGGCGGTGATCTGGGTGGTGGAGTCGACGGTGAAAGTGGTTGCGACCGTGCCGAACCGGACGGTGGTCACGAAGGTGAACCCGGTGCCGGTGATGGTGACGTTGTTGTTCCCCGTGGTGGGGCCCGCGGTCGGGGACAGGGACGTGATGGTGGGGGCCATGAAAGATGCTCCTTCCAGAGCGGGCCACGGCCCCGGTCCGACCGTGGAGCAAGGGTGTTCGGGGAAGGCAGCCCGCGGAACTAACGGGTATCCGGCCCCGAGGCAGGGCATGTTGCC
>NZ_JBHVDM010000087.1:0-28243 GCF_042802775.1 Nocardia sp. NPDC057455
GATTACCGGACGTGCTCGGCCGAGCGAAGTCTCGGCAGACACTCACTAGTGAACTTTTGCTCGAATTCGACCCGCACAGGGGAAAGGAAGTTACGTGCTAGACGTCAACTTCTTCGATGAACTCCGGATCGGCCTGGCCACCGCCGAGGACATCCGTCAGTGGTCCTACGGCGAGGTGAAGAAGCCGGAGACCATCAACTACCGCACGCTCAAGCCGGAGAAGGACGGCCTGTTCTGCGAGAAGATCTTCGGTCCCACCCGGGACTGGGAGTGCTACTGCGGCAAGTACAAGCGCGTCCGCTTCAAGGGCATCATCTGTGAGCGCTGTGGCGTCGAGGTGACTCGCGCCAAGGTTCGCCGCGAGCGCATGGGCCACATCGAGCTGGCCGCTCCGGTCACCCACATCTGGTACTTCAAGGGCGTGCCCTCGCGCCTGGGCTACCTGCTCGACCTGGCGCCGAAGGATCTGGAAAAGATCATCTACTTCGCCGCCTACGTCATCGTGGCGGTCGACGACGAACTGCGGCACAACGAGCTGTCCACGCTCGAGGCCGAGATGGAGGTCGAGAAGAAGGCGGTCGCCGACCAGCGTGACGCCGACCTCGAGGCCCGTGCTCAGAAGCTCGAGGCCGACCTGGCCGAGCTCGAGGCCGAAGGCGCCAAGTCCGACGTCCGTCGCAAGGTCAAGGACGGCGGCGAGCGGGAGATGCGCCAGCTGCGCGACCGCGCCCAGCGCGAGCTGGACCGGCTCGAGGAGATCTGGAACACCTTCACCAAGCTGGCGCCCAAGCAGCTCATCGTCGACGAGGTGCTCTACCGCGAGCTGGTCGACCGCTACGGCGAGTACTTCACCGGCGCCATGGGCGCGGAGTCGATCCAGAAGCTGATGGAGAGCTTCGACATCGAGGCCGAGGCCGAGTCGCTGCGCGAGACCATCCGTAGCGGCAAGGGCCAGAAGAAGCTGCGCGCGCTCAAGCGGCTCAAGGTCGTCGCGGCCTTCCAGACCAACGGCAATTCGCCGATGGGCATGGTGCTCGACGCCGTTCCGGTGATCCCGCCGGAGCTGCGCCCGATGGTTCAGCTCGACGGTGGCCGCTTCGCCACCTCCGACCTGAACGATCTGTACCGTCGCGTGATCAACCGCAACAACCGCCTCAAGCGACTG
The DNA here is from genome assembly GCF_042802775.1 of Nocardia sp. NPDC057455. NCBI lineage: Bacteria > Bacillati > Actinomycetota > Actinomycetes > Mycobacteriales > Nocardiaceae > Nocardia > Nocardia sp. NPDC057455. The sequence continues at coordinate 1,166 of NZ_JBHVDM010000087.1, forward strand.
ATCGACCTCGGCGCGCCCGAGATCATCGTCAACAACGAGAAGCGGATGCTGCAGGAGTCGGTCGACGCCCTGTTCGACAACGGCCGCCGCGGCCGTCCGGTCACCGGACCGGGCAACCGTCCGCTCAAGTCGCTGAGCGATCTGCTCAAGGGCAAGCAGGGTCGTTTCCGTCAGAACCTGCTCGGTAAGCGCGTCGACTACTCGGGCCGTTCGGTCATCGTGGTCGGCCCGCAGCTGAAGCTGCACCAGTGCGGTCTGCCCAAGCTGATGGCGCTGGAGCTGTTCAAGCCGTTCGTGATGAAGCGCCTGGTAGATCTGAACCACGCGCAGAACATCAAGTCGGCCAAGCGGATGGTGGAGCGGCAGCGGCCGCAGGTGTGGGATGTCCTCGAAGAGGTCATCGCCGAACACCCGGTGCTGCTCAACCGCGCGCCGACGCTGCACCGCCTCGGTATCCAGGCCTTCGAGCCGCAGCTGGTGGAAGGCAAGGCCATCCAGCTGCACCCGCTGGTCTGTGAGGCGTTCAACGCCGACTTCGACGGTGACCAGATGGCCGTGCACCTGCCGCTGTCGGCGGAGGCGCAGGCCGAGGCGCGCGTGCTGATGCTGTCGTCGAACAACATCCTGTCGCCCGCTTCGGGACGGCCGCTGGCCATGCCGCGTCTGGACATGGTGACCGGCCTGTACTACCTGACCCGTCTGGAAGAGGGCGCGAAGGGTTCCTACCAGCCGGCCACCGCGGACGGTCCGGAGCGGGGCGTGTACTCCTCGCCCGCCGAGGCGCAGATGGCGGTGGACCGCGGTGAACTCACCGTGCGTTCGCTGATCAAGGTCCGGCTGACCGACCAGCGTCCGCCCAAGGACGTCGAGGCGGAGCTGTTCCCGGAAGGCTGGCGGCGCGGCGACGCGTGGACCACCGAGACCACGCTGGGCCGGGTGCTGTTCAACGAGCTGCTGCCCGTGGACTACGCGTTCATCAACGAGCAGATGCCGAAGAAGCGTCAAGCGACGATCATCAACGATCTCGCCGAGCGCTATCCGATGATCGTGGTCGCGCAGACCGTCGACAAGCTCAAGGACGCCGGCTTCTACTGGGCCACGCGTTCCGGCGTGACGGTCTCCATGTCCGACGTGCTCGTGCCGCCGGAGAAGGCCGAGATCATGGAGCGCTACGAGGCGCAGTCGGATCAGATCGAGAAGAAGTACCAGCGTGGTGCGCTCGATCACCAGGAGCGCAACAACGCCCTGGTCAAGATCTGGCAGGAGGCGACCGAGGAGGTCGGTAAGGCGCTGCGCGCGCACTACCCGGCCGACAACCCGATCATCACGATCGTCGACTCGGGCGCGACGGGTAACTTCACCCAGACCCGTACCCTCGCGGGTATGAAGGGCCTGGTGACGAACCCGAAGGGTGAGTTCATCCCGCGGCCGATCAAGTCCTCCTTCCGTGAGGGCCTGACGGTTCTGGAGTACTTCATCAACACCCACGGCGCTCGTAAGGGTCTGGCCGACACCGCGCTGCGCACCGCCGACTCGGGCTACCTGACCCGTCGTCTGGTGGACGTCTCGCAGGACGTCATCGTGCGCGAGCACGACTGTGGCACCGAACGCGGCATCGTGGTGCCGATCGCGGAGAAGCAGCTCGACGGCTCGATCATCCGCGACGCGCACGTGGAGACCTCCACTTACGCGCGCACGCTCGCGGCCGACGCGCTCGACGCACAGGGCAACGTCATCGTGGCGAAGGGCGCCGACCTCGGTGATCCGGCGCTGGAGGCGCTGCTGGAGGCCGGTATCACCGAGGTGAAGGTCCGCTCCGTGCTGACCTGCACCACCGGCACCGGTGTGTGCGCGACCTGCTACGGCCGCTCGATGGCGACCGGCAAGCTGGTCGACATCGGTGAGGCCGTCGGCATCGTCGCCGCGCAGTCCATCGGTGAGCCCGGTACCCAGCTGACCATGCGTACCTTCCACCAGGGTGGTGTCGCGGGTGACGACATCACCGGCGGTCTGCCCCGTGTGCAGGAGCTGTTCGAGGCGCGCGTGCCGAAGGGCAAGGCGCCCATCGCCGAGGTCTCCGGTCGCGTGCGGCTGGAGGACGACGATCGCTTCTACAAGATCACCATCATCCCGGATGACGGTGGCGAAGAGGTTGTCTACGACAAGCTCTCGAAGCGGCAGCGTCTGCGTGTGTTCAAGCACGACGACGGCTCCGAGCGTCTGCTCTCCGACGGTGACCACGTCGAGGTCGGCCAGCAGTTGCTGGAAGGCGCGGCGGATCCGCACGAGGTACTGCGCATCATGGGCCCCCGGCAGGTTCAGGTCCACCTGGTCCACGAGGTCCAGGAGGTCTACCGCTCGCAGGGTGTGTCGATCCACGACAAGCACATCGAGGTGATCGTGCGCCAGATGCTGCGTCGCGTGACGATCATCGACTCGGGCGCGACGGAGTTCCTGCCCGGCTCGCTCACCGAGCGTGCCGAGTTCGAGGCATCCAACCGCCGCGTCGTCGCCGAGGGCAACGAGCCCGCGGCGGGTCGTCCGGTGCTGATGGGTATCACCAAGGCGTCGCTGGCCACCGACTCGTGGCTGTCGGCGGCGTCCTTCCAGGAGACCACCCGAGTTCTGACGGACGCGGCGATCAACTGCCGCTCCGACAAGCTCATCGGCCTCAAGGAGAACGTGATCATCGGTAAGTTGATCCCGGCCGGTACCGGTATCAACCGCTACCGGAACATCCAGGTGCAGCCGACCGAGGAAGCTCGTGCCGCCGCGTACGCGGTGCCGTCCTACGACGACACCTACTACAGCCCGGACAGCTTCGGTCAGACCACCGGCGCCGCAGTCCCGCTCGACGACTACGGTTTCAGCGACTACCGGTAGTCCGTCAGCCGCAACGAGTTTCGGCCCCCGCTCCCTTGTGGAGCGGGGGCCGATTTCGTTCGGGAGATGGGGTTGTGGTGGACAACCGAGGTGGGAGGCAGTAGGAAGTAGAACAGGTTTCAGTTCTGTTCCTGGAGGTGGCGGTGGACGGCGCGGCGTTGGGCGATCTGGTGGTGGCCGGATTCCGAAAGTTGGGGTTCATCCAGTACGCGGGGGTCGAGTGGGAGGAGTTCGCGGCGGGGCGGAATGTGGTGTCGATCGTGCCGCGCGCGGAGCACCTGAACCACAACGGCGATCTGCACGCCGCGGTGCTGTTCGGGATGGCGGAGACCGCCGCGATGGGTGCGTCGGTGTCGGGGATCGTCGACCTGATGGGGGAGACGTTCATCGTCGCCAAGGACGGACGCATCGAGTACAGAGCCCGCGCGAAGGGAGATGCGGGGCCGTTCCGTGCGACCTCGGCGTTCTCCGCGGAGGCGCTGGCGAAGATGCGGGCGGACATCGAGGCGAAAGTGCCGCTCGAACTGGACGTACCGGTGGACATCGCCGATGCCGGCGGAAAGACCGTCGCCGCAGCGGTGTTCACCGCGGTGCTCCGGCCGCGCCGGTCCTGATCGAAACCCCACCAGACCTGCTCGGAGCGCGGCTCGACCTCCGCGCTCCGGCCGCGGTCTCAGCGCTCGCTGTCGAGCATCGCCATCTGCGCCGTGGCGTAGCGTTCGCCCGCGACGCGGTCGGCGGGCACGGCCGATTCGATGGTGGCCAGCTCCTCGTCGGTGAGCGAGAGGTCCAACGCGTCAACCGCTTCGGCCCAGCGTTCGCGGCGGCGGGTGCCGATCAGCGGCACGATGTCCTCGCCGCGAGTCAGGGCCCACGCGATGGCCAGTTGCGCCACCGAGGCGTCCTTGTGCGCCGCGATCTCGTGCAGCGAGCGCACCAGCTCGAGATTCCGGTTCAGGTTCTCGCCCTGGAAACGCGGGCTGTGGGCGCGGAAATCGGTCGGAGCGAAGCTGGCGCCGGGCCCGATCGCGTCGCTCAGCAGGCCGCGGGAGAGCACGCCGTAGGCCGTGACGCCGATACCGAGTTCGCGGCAGACCGGCAGGATCTGCTCCTCGATGCCTCGGGAGATCAGCGAGTATTCGATTTGCAGGTCCACGATGGGGTGTACGGCCGCCGCACGCCGGATGGTGTCCGCCCCGACCTCGGACAGGCCGGCATGGCGCACGTACCCGGCCTCGATCAGCTCGCCGATGGCGCCGACGGTGTCCTCGATCGGCACGTCCGGATCGAGCCGTGCGGGGCGGTAGATATCGATGTAGTCCACGCCGAGCCGCTGGAGGCTGTAGGTCAGGAAATTGCGCAGCGCCGCCGGCCGGTTGTCCACGCCGACGAAGCCGCCGTCGGGACCGCGCAGCGCGCCGAATTTCACGCTCAGCACCACGTCCTCGCGTGAACGTTCGGCGATGGCCTTGCCGATCAGCGACTCGTTGTGGCCCGCGCCGTAGAAATCGCCGGTGTCGATCAGGCCGACGCCGGAGTCCAGCGCCGCGTGGATGGTCGCGGTCGATTCGGCGTCGTCGGTCGCGCCGTACGCGCCGGACATGCTCATCGCCCCGAGGCCGATGCGGCCGACGGTCGGGCCGGTGGCGCCGAGCCGCACTTCGCGGATCTTCGTTGTCGTCATGGGACCAGCCTCGACCGTGCGCAACCGCCGCGGGAGAGATCGTTTATCGGGGGAGCGGCGATCCCTGGCTGAGCGTGCCGTTTCCGAGGACAGTAAGGGCATGGACCGCGCCGAACTCGCCGATTTCCTGCGCCGCCGCCGCGAGCAGCTCACGCCCGCCGATGTCGGGTTGCCGCCGGGTGTCCGGCGGCGCACGCCGGGGCTGCGCCGTGACGAGGTCGCGCTGCTGGCGGGCATGTCGACGGACTACTACACCCGGCTCGAGCAGTCGCGCGGACCGCGTCCGTCCACCCAGGTCCTCGCCTCGCTCGCGCGGACCCTGCGTTTCGACAACGACGAACGCGACCACCTCTACCATCTGTGCGACCACGCGCCGCCAGGACGTGAGACGACCGACAAGCACGTGGGCCCCGGCCTGATGCACCTGCTCGCCAAGCTGGACGACACCGCGGCCACCGTCGTCACCGATCTCGGCGAGGTGCTCGTGCAGAACCGGATGCACACCCTGCTCGTCGGCGATCACGGCGACCGGCGGGGGTGGGACAGGTACTACCCCTACCGCTGGTTCACCGACGCTTCGGCGCGCGTCTACTTTCCCGAGGAGGACTGGGATCGGCTCGGCCGCAACCATGTCGCCGATCTGCGTGCCACGGCCGCGCGCCGCGCGGGCGACCCGGACGTGGCCGAACTGGTCGCCGAGCTGCGCTCCGCGAGCGCCGAATTCGATCGGCTCTGGGACGAACACCAGGTGGCCGTACGACTGTCGGACACCAAACGCATCCGGCATCCGCAGGTCGGCCTGATCGACATCGTCTGCGAAACGTTGCTCACGCCCAACGCCGCCCAGCGCCTGCTGGTCTACCTGCCGCGTCCGGGCACGGACGCGGCCGAGAAGCTGGACCTGCTGCGAGTGATCGGCACGCAGCGGCTGACGACCGCCGACCGGCTCGACTAGGGCGCGGTGACGTACTCGAGCGCCGCGTCGACGGCGGGCTGCCCACCGCCGATGACGAAACCGGCCATCGCGCCGATCGCTGCGCCCGCCACCGCGGCGGCGGGCACCGTGATGAAGTCGATCACGAAGAGGCCGAGCGGGAATCCGACGATGAAGCCGATGGCGGCGCCGATACCCGCACCCGCCAAAATGGTCGGCATGGCCTTCTCGGCCTCGGCGTAGAACCGCTCCTGGGCGCTGATGTCACGCAGCGGCGCGTCGGCCATCGCGACCGGTGTGACGGTGAGCCGGTGGCCCGCGTCCTCGAGCACTGGGTCGAGCATCACGCGCTGATCGCCGATGCGCAGCGTCATCGGCAGCGCGGCCACCACATTGCCGTCGCGATCGGAGACCGTCACGACCCGGCCGTCGTGGGTGGATTCGAACGTCCCGTCCTGGATGGTCGCCACGGCCGCGCGCCGGTCGCCGGTGGCGGCGACCTCGTAGCCGACCTGATGGAACGATCCTCGCAAGTCGAGCGGCGCGTCGACGGGCGCGGGCTGTGCGTGCGCGGCACTCGTGGTGAGTGCGGTGGCCGCCAGCGCGACCAGGGTCGTCGCGGTGAATCGGTAGATCCTCATCGTGCTCTTTTCCGTGTGCCGCCCCCGTGTCCGGTTCGTCGGGAAAAGATACCGCTCGGCGGCCCTGATCAGAAGAGGCTGGGCAACAGTTCTTCGCCGAGTTCGTCCGCGAAAGTCTCTGTCGCACATCGCGGCACGAAGGGGACGGAGTCGGTTGTAAGGCTCCCGCTCCGGCTGGATCGGTCGGCAACGCGTTCTGGATCGGCGGTCGCGTCGCTGGTCCGGCTGGGTTTCGCAGCGGTGTGGGATTCCCTCTTGACGCCCGCCGTCATCTCCGCAACACTGAACTGGATGGTTCAGTATGACTTCTTGGATGCTTCCTTCGGGGCGCTCGCGGATCCCACCCGGCGTGGGATCCTCGAACGTCTCGGCAGTGGGCCCGCGACCGTCAGCGAACTGGCGGAGCGCTTCGAGATGACGCTCACCGGTGTCAAGAAGCACATTCAGTTGCTGGAGGCGGCGGGCATGGTGGTCACGGAGAAGCGCGGCCGGGTGCGGTACTGCCGCCTCGGTGTGAATGTCTTCGACCGCGAAGTGGCCTGGATGCAGGGCTACCGGCGGATGGTGGAAGCACGGCTGGACCGTCTCGGCGAATTCCTCGAGCGAACGGAGCAGGACCGATGAGTACAACCACGAACGACGCCGTCATTACGACCGACACCGACCGCACGATTCATATCGAGCGGATCTTCGACGCGCCGCGCGAGCGCGTGTGGGACGCCTACAGCAGGATCGAGCTGCTCGCCCAATGGTGGGGGCGCGGCAATCGACTGGATATCGAGCGCTGGGAGTTCCGTCTGGGCGGACATTGGCGCTTCGTCGAGCACTCCGACGAGGGAGCTCATGGCTTCGAGGGCCGTTTCCGCGAGGTCACCCCGCAGGAGCGCATCGTGTACTCCTTCGAGTGGGACGGCATGCCCGCCTATGTGGCGATCGACAGCGTCGGTTTCGTCGATCTCGGCGACGGCCGCACCAAGGTGGTGACCGACAGCCAGTTCCACACGCCGCAGGAGCGGGACGGAATGCTGCAATCGGGCATGGAGACCGGGCTCAACGAGAGCTACCGAGCGCTGGACGCACTGCTCGCGCGCGGGTGAGCCCCGGCGCTTCGGCTCCGGTCGCATGTGGCGCGGGCGGAGCCGGAGCGTGTGGCGGCCGCCAGTGGAGGCCGAGCCGAGAGGTCGGATCGGCGCCGAACGACGGGCGCGCCGAATGCAGGGCGTGAGCAAGATCGGGGGCGCCCGGATCAGGTCCGGGCCGGGCCGATCCGTCGCTTGCGCGGCTTCAGGTGCAGCCCGGGCAGTGGCGGCGCGGGGATACGTTGTTGCGGGGTATGGCCTGCGATGTCGGCGAACCGGGTGACGTGGTGGTTCTCCCAATCCGCCCGGGCGGCGAGGATGTCCTCGTGGCTGCGGCCGACGAAGTTCCACCACATCACCAGCTCCTCGCCGAACGGCTCGCCGCCGATCAGGGCGAGGTGCGCGCCGCCTGCGGTGCCGAGCCGCAGTTCGTCGCGCTCGGTCCCCAGGTACAGCAGCGGTCCGGGAGCGAGTTCGTCGCCCGCGACGGTCACTTCGCCCTCGATCACCAGTACCGCGTGCTCGAAACGAGGGTCGAGCGGGAGGGTGACCTCGGCCCCGGGCTCCAGCCGCACATCGGCGCCGACGATGGGTGTGTAGGCGATCGCGGGCGAGGTCTTCCCGGCCAGCGATCCGATCAGCACGATCGCGCGGAGGCCGGGCGCCTCGACGACCGGCAGTTCCCGATGCTGCTCGAAATGCGGGGCGATGCCGGTGCGGTCGCCCGGCAGCGCGATCCACAGCTGCAATCCGTGTCCGGCGGGTGCGCCCGGGACGGCGTACTCGGAATGAGCGATGCCGTGTCCGGAGGTCATCAGGTTCAGCTGACCGGGTTCGATCTGCACATCCGAGCCCACCGAATCGCGATGCCGGATGCGGCCCTCGAAGGGCCAGGTCACCGTTTGCAGGCCGATGTGCGGATGCGGGTCGATGTCCGGTGGTGCCCCGGTCTTGGTGACCGTTGGTGAGCCGAAGTGGTCGAGGAAGCACCACGCGCCGACGGTCGGCAGGTCGCGTTGCGGCAGTACGCGTTCGACGAAGACGCCGCGCACCCCGCCGAGCGGCACCTCACGGGCTGGATACCGCTCCGCGACCTGCCCTGGACCCGGCGCGGGTTCGCAGAGCGTCTCGGCCGGGCGCGGATCCAGATCGCTCACCGACCGACACCCTTGCCGATCACGTGCGCGTCGTACTGCGGATGCTTGTCCAGATACGCCTTGATGAACGGGCACACCGGCCGGATCACGCGCTCGCGCTCGATGGCGTCCTCGATGGCCTTCTCGGCCAGCACGGAGCCGAGACCCTTCCCGGAGAACGCGCCGTCGACCTCCGTGTGCGTGAACACCGTCTCGTCGCCGCGTTCCTCGTAGTCGGCGAAGCCGGCCAGCTCCCCGCCGTAGAACACCTCGTAGCGATGCCGTTCGTCGTTGCGGACGACCTCGGACTCCGATGCCGATTCGCTCATGGTTCCCTTCTCCTTCCGGGCGCGCACCGGATGCCTGCTGAGAATCGAGACCCGGTTGAACGCGCCGATCGTGGTGGCCACCCAGATGACGACGGACAGCTGATCATCCGTCAGATGCCGGCGAGCCGAAGCGTACTCACGCTCGATCACGTTTTCGTCCGGAAGCGTCGCCGCGACTTCCGCGACCGCGAGCACGGCCTGCTCGAACGGGGTGTACGTGCCGCCGCGCCGCCAGCCGGGCAGCACCGCGATCTCCTGCTCGGTGGCCCCGGCGGCCAGTGCGGCGCGGTAGTGCACATCCAGGCAGTACGCGCAGCCGTTGAGCTGGGAGACGCGCAGATTGATCAATTCGATGATCCGGCGATCCAGTCCCACCGCCGCGCCCGCGGCCCTGACCTCGTTCGCGACGCTGTTGAGCGCGCGGAACGCGGCAGGCGTCTGCTTGTCTATCCAGACGCGGTCACGCGGCGCTTCGGGCTTCATATTCATGGGATGTTAGCCGCCGCCGGTGAACGGCGCAGACCAGCCGCCGGTCAAGCGGACTTCGGTCCGGAGTTCGCGCGTCGGTAGCCCGGGTTCGCGCCGTTGGGCGCCGCCCAGGTGGTCCGGCGTCGCACGCAATGCCGGACCACCAACCCTTCACTCGATCTCGGTGAACCGCCGCAGCTGAAACGGTTCGACCAGGACTTCCTGCAACGCGGTGGCAAGAGCCTTCAGGTGCGGCGTCTGGAAGTGCGCTGCCAGCGCGTCCTCGTCGGCCCATTCCTCCAGCAGCACCATCCGGCTCGCATCGGTGGGATGCAGGTAGAGCTCGTAACGGAGGCAGCCGCCCTCCGCGAGAGTCGGTTCGATCATGCCTTGTAGCAGATCCTTCAATTCCGCCTCGCGCCCCGGCTTGGCGATGAAGCGAACATTGAGCGTCAACGTCGACATGAGCGTCTCCTGATCTCGAGGGTTATTCCCGGCCGGCCGACGTGAACGACATGTCCGCGTACCGGGTTCCGGCTACCTGACCCGCGATCGGCTCCAACGTCGCCAGCTCGTCGGGCGTCAGCGCGATGGTCGCGGCGGCGACGTTCTCGGCGAGCCTGGTCCGACTGCGGGTGCCGGGGATCGGGACCACCGCGAGGTCGTGCGCGCCTGCCTGTGCGTGCACCCAGGCCAGTGCCACCTGCGCCGGTGTGATGCCACGTGCTTCGGCGATGGCTCGCAGCGGGCCGAGCAGCTCGGCATTGCGCACCGCGTTCTCGCCGGTGAAGCGCGGCATCGAGGAACGGAAATCCTTGGCATCCGCCGTACCGGTGAACGATCCGGTCAGGAAGCCGCGTCCCAGTGGCGAGTACGGCACGAACGTCACACCCAGCTCCGCCGCCGCGGGCACCACGGTGCGTTCGACGTCGCGGGAGAACAGCGACCATTCCGACTGCACTGCCGCGATCGGGTGCACCGCGTGCGCCGCGCGCAGCTCGTCGCCCGTCACCTCGGACAGGCCGAGGGCGCGGACCTTGCCGTCGCGCACCAATTCCGCCATCGTGCCGACCGTCTCCTCGATCGGCACGGCGGGATCCTTGCGGTGCATGTAGTAGAGATCGATGGTGTCGACCCGGAGCCTGCGCAGGCTGGCCTCCACCGAGTCGCGGATATAGGCCGGGGAGTTGTCGAAGCCGCGATAGGCCGGGTCGTCGGCCTTGCGGACGATCCCGAACTTGGTGGCGATCACCAGCCGGTCACGCTCCGCGCCGACGAAATCGCTGAGGAATTCCTCGTTGTGCCCGGTGCCGTAGACGTCGGCGGTGTCGAACAGCGTGACACCCAGTTCCAGTGCCCGATCCAGGGTCGCCCGGGATTCGGTGAGATCGCTGGGGCCGTAGAACTCGCTCATGCCCATGCAGCCCAGGCCTTGCGTGCCCACCTGGATGCCGCCGGCTCCCAGCGTGGTGGTGGGAAGTGTGCCGACCGTTGTCATACGTTGATCCCTTCGCTGTCGTGCGCGGTGACCATGGCCGGCTCGAGCGTCTGCGCTTTGCCTTCGTACAGTGCGATCTTGTAATCCAGCACGGCCAGGGTCTGACGAAGTTCATCGATCTTGGCGAGCACCTGCGCGCGGGTGTCCCGGAACATCTCCAGCCGTTGCGGGAACGTGGCTTCTCCGGCCCGCACCAACTCGGCGTAGCGGAGCATGTCCGCCACCGGCATGCCGGTCGTGCGCAGCCGCCCGATCAGTGCCAGCCATTCCAGATCCCGGTCGCTGAACCGCCGCTTGCCGGTGTGGTCGCGCCCGATGTAGTCCAACAGGCCGATCCGCTCATACCAGCGCAGCGTGTCCCGGCTCAGTCCCGAGCGCTCGGACACCTCGCCGATCGAGTACCGCGGCTGCTCCCTGTCGCCACGCGTGCTCGCGTGCGGCGCGGTTTCGCTCACCACCGAGCCTCGCTGCCGCTCGGCTTCGTGCTGCGCTGCGCGCTGCGTTCCCGGTTGATTCGCTGACGCTCGCTCACTGCCCTCGCCCTTCCCGTTGAACATCGACGACGCTAGTCACCTGGAGTGCACTCCAAGCAAGGGGGCAGTTCAGCTGCTGTAGTCGGGCAGTTGCTGAACGGCCCACTTGTTGCCGTCCGGGTCGGCGAAGAAAGTGAACAGCCCCCAGCCGAGGTCCTGGACCGGCGTGGCGTCCACGCCTGCGGCGATCAACTGCTGATAGGCGTCCTCGGCGCTGGCCACCACCACCTGCATACCTCGGACACTGCCGGGCGCCGCGTCGGTGATGCCTTCGCCGAGGCAGATCGAGCAGCCGGAGCCGGGCGGGGTCAGTTGTACGAAGCGCAGGTTCTCATCGACCCGATGATCGTGATCGGGATGGAAACCGATCTTGGTGTAGAAGTCCTTGGCGCGGTCGACGTCGGTCACCGGAATGGCGACGAGCTCGATTTTCCAGTCCATTCCGGCGAGCATTCCATCAGGCGCCGACAAAGTCCCGGATTCCGGCCTACGCTGGGAACATGCCTGGAAAGGACATCGACCGGATCAGGGCTCGTTCGGCCTGGGCGACGGTCAGGGAAAGCCCGGTGATCACCGCGATCGCGATCGCGCCGGTCGCGATCGCGCTCGGCGTGGTGTGGTGGTTGTTCGGTGGTCTGGCCGCGTTCGCGCTGCTGCTCGTGCTCGGTGCGGTCGTTGTGGTCGGCGGCAGGTTACTGCGCTGACCGCGTGCCAACCGCGTGCGGTCAGCGCGGAATGTGGAAATGCATCAGCTCTCCGGTCCCTGGATCCACGTCGGCCCAGTCGCGGTCGAAGCGCAGCACCGCGAGTGCTGAGGTCGGGAACTTCCGGCTGAGTTCGACCGCCGGGGCGCTGTCGCGATTGCTCGCCAATTCCCATGCCGTCCACGGCATGCCCGGCGCGTGGCCGATCACCAGCAGCGTCGCCACATCGTCGTCGCTGAGCCGGACCAGCTCGATGAGCGTCTCCGGCACGGCCTCGTAGATCCCGGGTTCGAAAACGACCGGCGCGGTGACGCCGGTGGCCGCCAGCGTCTCTCTGGTCCGTGTCGCGGTGGAGCAACGCACGGCGTCGATCGGCGGCTGGGTGGCCCGCAGCCACCGGCCTGCGAGTCCCGCCTCGCGCCTGCCCCGCGGCGCCAATGGCCGCTCGTGGTCGTCCACGCCCTCCGGATAGGCCGACTTGCCGTGCCGCATGAGGATCAGAGTCCGCGCCATGGAGATACGGTAAGGCCTCCGGGCGAGAGGTCTCGACCACACTCGAGGCAAACTGAAAGCGGCATCACATCACGGCCCGCTGCGGGCGATCCCCGCGGCGGACGAGACGGACGCCGCTCATCTGTCCACCACAACCCCATGGGTGGCCACGGCCCACGTACTTCTTCGAGGATCAGCACAATATGGCCTACGTAATCACGCAGCGTTGTTGTAACGACGCCAGCTGCGTCTCCGAGTGCCCGGTCGACTGCATCCGTCCCACTCCGGATCAGCCGGAGTTCGCGACGACCGAGATGCTCTACATCGACCCCGACACCTGTATCGACTGCGGCGCCTGTGTCGACGCGTGCCCGGTGGAGGCCATCTTCTCCGAGGACGACCTGACCGCTTCGCTGGCGCGATTCCGCGACATCAATGCCGCCTACTTCCAACGGCATCCGCTGGAGTCGAACTTCGATCCGATCGTCACTCCCGCGCGTCCGCCGAAGGAGCTGGGCACGCTGCGCGTCGCGATCGTCGGCGCGGGCCCAGCGGCCTGCTACGCCGCCGACGAACTGCTGCGCAGGGCCGACGTGGAAATCGAGATGTTCGACCGGCTGCCCACCCCGTGGGGCCTGGTCCGGGCGGGCGTCGCGCCCGACCATCCGGGCACCAAGACGGTCTCGGGCATGTTCGAGTCCGCGTTCCGCCGTGAGACGCTGCAGTACTACCTGAACGTCGAAGTGGGCACGCACATCTCGCACGAGGAACTGCTGCGCCACCACCACGCGGTGATCTACGCGGTCGGCGCCTCCAGCGACCGGAAGATGGGCGTCCCGGGCGAGGACCTGCCGGGCAGCCACTCCGCCACCGAGTTCGTCGCCTGGTACAACGGCCACCCCGATTACGCCGACCGGACCTTCGACCTGTCCGGCGAACGGGCCGTGATCGTCGGTAACGGCAACGTCGCGCTGGACGTGGCGCGCGTGCTGACCGTCGACCCGGACGAACTCGCCAAGACCGACATCGCCGATCACGCCCTGGACGCCCTGCGGCAGAGCAATATCCGCGAGGTCGTCGTGCTCGGCAGGCGTGGTCCGCTCCAGGCGGCCTACACCTCGCCGGAATTCCTCGCCCTCGCGCATCTGAAGGGCGTCGACGTCGTCGTCGACGAGACCGACCTGGCACTGGATCACGCCAGCCAGGCGATCGTGGACGACCCGCAAGTCGAGCCGTCGGTGAAATTGAAGTACACCCTCGCCGAGGAGTACGCGGGCGGACGCAGGGCCGAAGGCAACAAGCGCATCGTGTTCCGCTATCTGACCTCGCCCACCGCGCTCACCGGCACCGAGCGGGTCGAGTCCATCGAGATCGTGCACAACGAGCTGTTCGAGGAAGGCGGTCAGCTGGTCGCGCGGTCGACCGACCGCACCGAGAGCATCGGCGCCTCGCTGGTACTGCGGTCGATCGGCTACCGCGGCGAGCGGATCGGCGAACTGCCGTTCGACGAGCGGCGCGGCGTCGTGCCGAACGAGCACGGCCGGGTCATCGGTGACGATGGAGCCATGCTCAGCGGCGTGTACGTCAGCGGGTGGATCAAGCGTGGTCCGCGCGGTGTCATCGGTTCGAACCGGATCGACTCCGAGGAGACGGTGGAACTGCTGCTCGCCGACTTCACCGCGGGCAAACTGGTCGCGCCGCAGGCCGACCGGGCCGCATTGAAGGCCTTGCTCGCCGAGCGCCAGGCCGACTTGGTCGACCGGGCGGGCTGGCGAGCGATCGACCAAGCGGAGAAGACCGCGGGCAAGTCCGCGGGCCGTCCGCGCGTCAAGTTCACCACGCGCGAGGACCTGCTCAAAGCCGCCCGCGGCTGACGATCCAGGAGGCCGGTCGGAGCACCGCGTTCCGACCGGCTCCGAGCCACCGATTTCGCAGCTGACGATCTCGCAAAACCCCGCCGCCCGATCTCCTGAGAGTTCGGCGGGCGATCGCGCGAACCTGGCGGCCGACCTAGTAGCAACCTGGCGGCCGACCCCGCAGGAACCCGGCGGCCGACCCCGCGATAACAGCCCCGACCGTCCCAGGGAACTGGCCGACTGGTTTCGCAGAACATGGGTAACTCACCGGATTTAGCGGCACCCGACGCATGACATGAACGCGCCCTCGACTGATATGGCCTAAAAACCCGGAGAGGCGGGCTGACCGGGTAAGGGCATGATGCGGACCACGGTTGTGGTGGTCCCGCCGACCACGAACCACAGCCGCAGCACCGGCTGCCCGCTGCGATCTCCCGGCTCGTACCGGCTGCGCACGCTCACGTGCTGGCGGGCCAATACCGGCGCCACGTATTCGATCACCGCGCGGTGCGGACCCGCGAGCAGCTTGGGATATTCGACCAGGAACTGTTCCACCGCTTGCCAATAACAGGCGTTGTTGACGTGGTTGTACTGGTCGATGTCGGTGGCGCGCACCGGGAACGGCAGGTCGGTGTCCGACTCCGGCGGGGTGGCGTCGGTCAGGTAGGGCCGCCACCGCAGGCGGTGCTCGCCGGAGGTGCGCGCGAGATAGGCGAGGCCCTCATCGCTGATCCGGGCGGGCATGCCGGTGGACTCGCTGATGTTGATCCAGAAGCCCTCGGTCTCGATCAGGCCACCGTTGCCGCTGGTGATCCGCACGCGCATGTTGGTCCACCGGGTGGACATCGCCGAGCACCACCGCAGCAACTGCACCTCGTCCGGCCACAGAATCGGCCGGACGACGTCGATGACCGTGCGCCGGATGATCCAGTTCGGGTCGGTGCGATGGAAGAACGTCTTATGCAGGTTTTCCCAGGCGATATCTTGCAGGTAGCGGGCGATGGCATCGAACCGCAGCCGGTCGTAGGGATCCACATCACCAGCCCGGACGGGCCACGCCGAAGCAAAGCCCATGCCCTCCTGGGGAAGCGGGGCGAGTGGCTGATCGAGTGACACTTGTGCTCCTCGCGCTGCACGGTGTGCCGCGTTTCTTCATGCGGTGCTGTTGTGACGACTTTACGGGGCGTACGTCACACCCTCGCGCCGAGCCGTCCGTACCTCCTTAATAGTCCGTCAGCGGGGTCCTGGGCCAGCAAGAATGGGCTTTTGCGTTCGCGGCCCGGCGCGGGAGCGTGCGCGGTCGCGGGCGGCCATCGCCCGAAGCGGGTCAGTAGCCCTGGTACGCGCCGCCCGAGTTCACGGCCGCGACTCCGGGGACGTTGCCGAGCGACCCGTAGCGGTCGATGGAGTACCGCACTCCGGCGATGATGTTGTCGACCGGGTTCCAGACGTCGTCGTGGCCGGGCGCCTTGTAGGCGTTGAACGTGCTGTCGATGGTCTGCATCAAACCCTTCGACGGATGGCCGGCCACCCAGTTGCTGTCCCAGCGGTTCTCCGCGTACGGATTGCCCGCGGATTCGTGCTCGATGATCAGCGCGATGGCCCGTTCGTCGATGTCGGCGGGGTCGTACCCCATCGCGATGAGTTTCTGCTTCGCCTCGGCGATCCATCGCGCGACGTCACCGCTCGGCAGCGGACCGGTCGGCGCGGACGAACTCGGACCACCGTGATACGACGTGCCCGACGACGTGCCGTGCGACGTTCCCGAGTCGTTGTGCCCGGACATCAATTGGCTCGACCGATCCGGCGAAGGCGCGGAGACCGGGGTTCCCGACGTGGCGGCCGGGGTGGTGGTGGCGGGCGTGGTGGGGGCCGAAGGTACGTTCGCGCGGGGCTCACCGAGCCCCGCGAACGCCGCCTCCAATTTGCCGGCCGCGCCCTCGACCTGGGTCTTGGCTCGGTTCGCCACATCCTCGGCGGTCTTCAGGGCGTTGGTCAGCTCCCACGTCCGCGAGGCCGCCTGGAGCGCTTCCTGGAAGACGAGGCCCTCGACGTCGGCCTTGTCCGCGTGCCCGCGGAGATAGTCGATGCGCGTCTTGGCATCGACGGTGCCGTTCGCCGCGACATCGAAGGGCGGCGTCTGGTTCAGTGCGTCGTCGCGCAGGCTCAGTACCTTGGCTCGGGCTTCGGTCAAGTTCTGCACCTGGGTGGTGAGCGCGGTCTTCAACTCCAGCAGCGCGGCGCTCACCGCGGAGGCACGGGTCTTCTCGGTCTGCATCCGGGCGTTGGCCGCGTCGCCCGCGGAACCGGACCACTGCTTCGTGTCGGCGAGCGCTTTCGTGTCGTCGGCGCCCTTGCCGACCGCGGTATCCAGCCCCTGCGACATCCGTTCGGCGAACCCACCCGCCGCCGAAAGCTGCTCCGGCTGCCAGTTCTCGACGTTTGGAATGGTGAGCGTCATGGCAACTGGAGCCCCACGGCGCGCAGTTTCGTCGCGAAGTCGTCCTCGGCAAGCTCGTACTTGCCCGCCGCGTTGTGCAGGTTGTCGGCGATCGTGGTGAGGCGCGATCCGATCCGCTCCAGGCAGCGGTGCGCGGCGTCGTTCGCGCGCTGGGCCACCGGGCCGAAATCGGTGCCGGGCAGCGCACCGGCGATGGCGCCGAGACTTTCGCCGCCGAGGCCGGTGACCGACGCGGCCTCCGTGCGCAGCGTCTGCGCGAAGGAGCGCAGCGCCGCCGGGTCGACTTGCATCGTCGTCGCAGGTTGTTGCTGGTTTTGCTCGACCATGAATCCCCCTTCCCTCCCGACCGCGAGGTCGCGGCCAGCATAGCAAAATCGGGCGTCCGGACGGGCGCTCTCGGGCGGCGCCCGTTATGTTGTCGGTGTGGCGCCGGCGCGGATCAGGCCGGTGCGAGGACAGAGAGGTCGGCACATGCGCGCAGCCCAGGTCAGCAAGCTGGAAGGACCGGAAGCGATTCGGCTCGTCGACATCCCCGAGCCCGCGGTTTTCCCGGGCGGCGTGGTGATCGACGTGCACGCGGCGGGCGTGGCCTTCCCGGACGTGCTGATGACGCGCGGCCTGTACCAGATGAAGCCGGAATTGCCGTTCGTCGTTGGTGGTGAGGTCGCGGGCATCGTCCGGGAGGCTCCCGAGGACGCGCACGTGCGGCCGGGTGACCGGGTGGTCGCGCTGACCATGCTCGGCAACGCGATGGCCGAGACGGCCGTCACGCCCACGCAAATGGTGTTCCGTCTTCCCGGCAACGTCTCGCTGGAGGCGGGCGCCGGCATCCTGTTCAACGACCTGACCGTGCACTTCTGCCTGCGCACCCGAGGCAGGTTGGCGGAAGGGGAGACGGTTCTGGTGCACGGCGCCGCGGGCGGTATCGGCACCTCGACGCTGCGGTTGGCGGCCGCGCTCGGTGCGGGCCGGGTGATCGCCGTGGTGAGTACCGAGGAGAAGGCCGAGGTCGCGCGGGCCAACGGCGCCACCGATGTGGTGCTGACCGACGGCTGGCTGGCGGCGGTGAAGGAGCTGACCGGCGGTCGCGGCGTCGACATCGTGCTCGACCCGGTCGGCGGTGACCGTTTCACCGACAGCATCCGTTCGCTCGCCTCGGCGGGCCGGTTGCTGGTCGTCGGCTTCACCGCGGGGGAGATCCCGACCGTGAAGGTCAACCGGCTGCTGCTGAAGAACGTCGAGGTCACCGGCGCGGCGTGGGGCGAATGGGTGATGTCGCATCCGGGTTACCTGCAGGAGCAGTGGGCCGAGATCGAGCCGCTGCTGGCCTCCGGCAGGATCGCGCCGCCGCAACCGCTGCTGTATCCGCTGGACAAGGCCGCGGATGCGGTCGCCTCGCTGGACAACCGGACGGCCACCGGCAAGGTCGTGGTCACCCTGCGCTGACGCGGCGTCCTTTCTCATGAAACTGTCCAACCGGGTATTGAACCGGACTCTGCTGGCTCGCCAGCATCTGCTCGACCGCTCGCGGCAGACGGCGCACGAGATGTGCGACCATCTCGTCGGGTTGCAGGCGCAGGATTCGCCGCCGCCGTTCGTCGGATTGTGGAGCCGCATCGCGGCCTTCGATCCGGCGACGGTGTCGGACGCGCTGGAGGACCGCTCGCTGGTCCGGATCACCTTGATGCGCGGCACCATTCATATGGTCACCCCTCCCGACGCGTTGCGGATCGCGCCGCATGTGCAGCCGGAACTGGAGAAAGCGCCCTTCCGCAAGGGTTTCAACTACGGCGCCATGGTCGGATTGGATCCGGAAGAGGTACGCGCGCGCGGCGAAGCCGTGCTCGGCGACGAGCCGATGTCCGCGGCGGACTTGCGCGCCCGCGCCGCCGAGCATTACCCCGACCGCGACCCGGGCGCGGTGTTGCAGACCTGGCTGTATCAGCTGCCGGTGTTGCAGACCCCGCCACGCGGGAAGTGGAAGGACAGCAGCAGGCCGATCTGGTCGCGGGTCGAGCCCTGGCTGGGTGCGCCGCTGGATCCCACATATCCATTGGCGGAGTTGATCTTTCGCTATCTGCGTGCCTTCGGGCCGGCGAGCACGATGGACATGCAGACCTGGTCGAGACTGCCCGGGATGAAGCAAGCCGTCGCGGCACTCGGCGATCGGGTGCGCACCTACACCGACGAGCGCGGCCGCACGCTTCACGACGTCGCCGACGGTGCGTTGGCCGATCCCGACGTCCCGGCTCCGGTGCGGCTGCTCGGCTGGTACGACAACGTCCTGTTGTCGCACCAGGACCGGACGCGAATCGTGCCCGACCGCGCCGCTCCTCCGCTGCGCGCCTTCGCCGCCCAGGTCTCCCCGGTACTCGTCGACGGCTTTCTCGCGGGCCTGTACAAGGTCTTCACGAATGCCGAGTCCGCCCGGCTGCGCATCAGCCCGACCCGGAGCTGGACGAACGCGGAGCGCGCGGAGGTGGAGGCCGAGGCACACGCTCTGCTCGCCTTCCTGGAGGCGGGCAAGCGGGGAAGCGTGGAAATCCTCGACGTGGGCGCCGACCTGCGCCCCTGAACCGGCTACGGCTCGCGGGCCGGGCGATAGGCGGGGGCCTTGGTGGTCCCGGTCGGGCCTAGCGTGCGCAACAGCGGCAGCGTCCGGCGTGACACCACGGTGGACAATACGATGACGCTGTGCGAGCGCACCACAGAGGAGGTCCGGTCGATGCTCAGCAGCACGGCCTGCAACCCGGCGTGCGAGTCGGCCCCGATCCGGCACAGCACGTCTCCGGTGCCGGTGGTGGCGTAGGCCTCCAGCACGCCGGGGATGGCGTCGAGTTCGGCCGCCACCGCGTCCAGCGCGCCCTGGGCGATCTCCAGCGTCACGAACGCCTGCACGTCGAAACCCGCCGCGGTGACGTCGATCTGCGGGTCGTAGGAGGCGATCACGCCGGATTCCTCCATGCGCGCGATCCGGGACTGCACCGTGGCCCTGGCGACCCTGGTCCGGCGGGACAGTTCGAGAATGCCCGCCTTCTGGTACTCGTGCATCGCGGTGAGAATGGCGAGGTCGAGTTCGTCGAGCTTCGCCGATGTGCGCGCCATGGCGACCTCCGTTCGAGCACCGGGGTCGGGCTTGCTGCCCGTCTCATCGATGCTATTCAAATTGTCCAGCATCATGCGCCATTTGCTAGACGAAATCGCCACCCTGACTATCGAGATTCGACGCTGTTGCCTACCCGGTGGACCCAGCGATTTCCTTGGACCATGACCATCGAGCACCTGCCGGACGCCCGGTCCGGCGCCGTCCCCAGCGACCGCGAGCTGCGCACCCTCGTGGGGTTGGTAGACCACGACGCCAGCGGTGACCCGTTTCCGGTCATCGGATGGGACGCCCTGGTCTGGGTGGTGGGTAACGCCACGCAGACCGCGCACTTCATGGAATCCGCCTTCGGGATGCGGTTGGAGGCGTACTCGGGACCGGAGACCGGCAATCGCGACCACAAGGCATTCGTCCTGCGCAGCGGCGCGGCGCGCTTCGTGATCACCGGAGCGGTGCATCCGGACAGCCCGCTGGTCGCCCACCACGATCGGCACGGCGACGGCGTGGTCGACATCGCCCTCGAAGTGCCCGACGTCGACCGGTGCGTCGCGTGGGCTCGCGCGCACGGCGCGAAAGTCCTGGTCGAACCACGCGACGACACCGACGACTTCGGCACGGTCCGCTCGGCCGCGCTGGCCACCTATGGCGAGACCAGGCACACCTTGGTCGACCGTTCCGGCTACTACGGGCCCTACCTGCCCGGCTATGTCGCCCGCCGCTCCGACTACCAACGACGTGACGGCGCGCCCACCCGGTTGTTCCAGGCGATCGACCACGTCGTGGGCAACGTGGAACTCGGGCAGATGGACGAGTGGGTCGAGTTCTACCGGCGGGTCATGGGGTTCACGAACATGGCCGAATTCGTCGGCGACGACATCGCCACCGAGTACTCCGCGCTGATGAGCAAGGTCGTCGCCAACGGGAATCACCGGGTGAAGTTCCCGCTCAACGAGCCGGCCGTCGGCAAGAAGCGCTCGCAGATCGACGAGTACCTGGAGTTCTATCGCGGCCCCGGCGTCCAGCACATCGCGCTCGCCACCGGCGACATCCTGACCTGCGTGGACGCCTTGCGCCGGGAGGGCGTCGAATTCCTGGAGACGCCCGCCGCCTACTACCGGGACCCCGAACTGCGCGCCCGCATCGGCCGGGTCCGCGTCCCCGTCGAAGAACTCCAGCGCCGCGGCATACTGGTCGATCGCGACGAAGACGGTTACCTGTTGCAGATCTTCACCAGGCCGCTCACCGACCGCCCCACGGTCTTCTTCGAACTGATCGAGCGCCACGGCTCCCTCGGTTTCGGCAAGGGTAATTTCAAAGCCCTGTTCCAGGCGATCGAACGCGAGCAGGAGGCCAGGGGCAATCTGTGATCCGGGGGCGGACGATCTTGTCGAGCCTCTCCGGCGAGTGCGTCGGTAGAGTTCTTTGCATGCGGATCAAGTCGGCAGTCGGCATCACGGCAGCCTTGGTGCTCGCACTGGCGGGTTGTGGTTCGGGGGAGGGGACCGAGGACTCGGGTCCGTCCCGCCCGGCGCCGAAAGTGGTGGCGCTCGGCCCGTTCGTGGGGGAGTGTGGTCACGTGACCGATGACGAGGTGCGCAATCTCGGTGGCCTCGGCCGCATCTCCGGAGTGTTCCGCAACGCGGTCGGCTGTAACTGGCAGTCGGCCGGAATCGGTTCTCCGAGTATCACGTTCGCTTCGTACCGGGGCAGTCCCATCGAACGGGAACGGGCGTGGGTGTCGGTCGAAGGCCGTGCGCCCGATCCGATAAAGGTGGGTGGGCGGGATGGATTCGCCGCCCTGGATCCGACTCGAACGATCTGCGATCTGGCGGTGCAGCTCGGTGACGATTTCTTCGAATGGTCGACGAATATCGGATCCTACGGTTCGGTGACCGGTAACCCGTGCGACCGGAGCCGCGCTCTCGCCGAGCTGACTCTGCAACGGATTCAGTGAGGGGTGAGGAGTGAACGTCGGCCGAGACCTGTGCAGGCGCGGCGCGGCCGCCGCCGCGGTGGCCCTCGCGTTGTCCGTGGGCGGGTGCAGCCAGGTTATTTCCGGAACCGCGCAGCCGGTGGGCGCGAGCCAGCCGGTCAACGCCAGGCTGGACAAGTTGCTGCGGGAATGCGACATCCTCTCCCATGATCAGATCGGCAAGGCGATCGGTGAGAGCGTCCAGGTCAGCGACTCGTTCTTCGGCGCGGTCTGCATGTGGGACCTGATCGGCGCGCCCGGCGGCAACGGGATGGCCACGCTCAACTGGTACGAGAACGGGACGCTGAGCAACGAGAAGCAGACGAACAACAAGCTCGGCTACGAAACCACCAACATCACCATTCAGAGTTCGCTCGCGCTGCAGATCCGCAGGCCGAACGACCCGTCCTCCTGCGGTGTGACGGCGAGTGCGCCGGACAACGGCGTGATCGGCTGGTGGATCAATTACCGGCCCGGCTCGGGGCACCCCGATCCGTGCGACGCGGCGAAGAGGTTGATGGAAATGACCCTGAACCTGGCCAGGTAGACGATCCTCGAACCGACCCGCTTTGACCCTGTGTCCCGGCCACGGGTATCGTGGATCGCTGTGCCCGGAAGCTTGCGGGCAAGTTCGTGCGTGACCGTAGGCCAGCGAAAGCGGCCGACGACTCCAGCGTGCCCGGAATCAGGGCTCCGCGCCGCGCGCGACACGCCCGACCTCGGGACGCCAGAAACGTGGCCGGACGTGCGAGTGAATGCTCGATGACAGCGTTGTGAACGACGGGCCCGAAGCGGGAGCTTGCCTCTCCGTGAAGGGCCCCGGGAGCACCGCGACCTAAAAACAGACATGAAGTCCACACACCGCGTTAACTAATAAGGAAAGCCGGTCTATGCCAACCATCAACCAGCTGGTCCGCAAGGGTCGCCGCGACAAGGTCTCCAAGACGAAGACCGCGGCCCTCAAGGGGAGCCCGCAGCGTCGTGGCGTGTGCACCCGCGTGTACACCACGACCCCGAAGAAGCCGAACTCCGCGCTGCGCAAGGTCGCGCGTGTTCGCCTGACCAGCTCGGTCGAGGTCACGGCCTACATCCCGGGCGAGGGCCACAACCTGCAGGAGCACTCGATGGTGCTCGTGCGCGGCGGTCGTGTGAAGGACCTTCCCGGTGTCCGCTACAAGATCATCCGTGGCTCGCTGGACACCCAGGGTGTGAAGAACCGCAAGCAGGCCCGCAGCCGTTACGGCGCCAAGAAGGAGAAGAGCTGATATGCCACGCAAGGGCCCCGCACCCAAGCGTCCGCTGATCAACGACCCGGTCTACGGTTCGCCGCTGGTTACTCAGCTGGTCAACAAGATCCTGCTGGACGGCAAGAAGTCCACCGCCGAGCGCATCGTCTACGGCGCGCTGGAGCAGGCGCGCGAGAAGACCGGCACCGACCCGGTCGTCACGCTCAAGCGCGCACTGGACAACGTCAAGCCCGCACTCGAGGTCAAGCCGCGCCGCGTCGGTGGCGCCACCTACCAGGTGCCGGTCGAGGTCCGTCCGGGCCGCTCCAACACCCTGGCGCTGCGCTGGCTGGTCAACTACTCGCGGGCTCGCCGGGAGAAGACCATGGTCGAGCGCCTGGCCAACGAACTGCTCGACGCCAGCAACGGCCTCGGCGCCTCGGTCAAGCGTCGCGAGGACACTCACAAGATGGCCGAGTCCAACCGGGCCTTCGCGCACTACCGCTGGTGACGTCTACCCGGCCCGTCGTCTGGGTCGGGAGGCACAGCCGGAACGCGGCACTCACCGGCCGCGTCCGGCGTTGACATAGAGGCGACCACAGGGTCGTCCCCGATAATCCCAACTAGCTACGAGCGGGGAAGATTTCCGTGGCACAGGACGTGCTCACCGACCTGAACAAGGTCCGCAACATCGGCATCATGGCCCACATCGATGCGGGCAAGACGACCACAACTGAACGCATCCTCTTCTACACCGGCATCACCTACAAGATCGGTGAGGTCCACGACGGCGCCGCCACGATGGACTGGATGGAGCAGGAGCAGGAGCGTGGTATCACCATCACCTCCGCGGCTACCACGTGCTTCTGGAAAGACAACCAGATCAACATCATCGACACCCCCGGGCACGTCGACTTCACCGTGGAGGTGGAGCGGTCGCTGCGCGTGCTCGACGGCGCCGTCGCGGTGTTCGACGGCAAGGAAGGCGTCGAGCCGCAGTCCGAGCAGGTGTGGCGTCAGGCGGACAAGTACGACGTGCCGCGGATCTGCTTTGTCAACAAGATGGACAAGCTCGGTGCGGACTTCTACTTCACCGTGCAGACCATCAAGGACCGCCTCGGCGCCAAGCCGCTGGTCATCCAGCTGCCGATCGGCGCGGAGGACACCTTCGAGGGCATCATCGACCTGGTCGAGTACAACGCCAAAGTCTGGCGTGGCGAGACCAAGCTCGGTGAGCAGTACGAGGTCGTCGAGATCCCGGAGGATCTGAAGGAGAAGGCCGAGCAGTACCGCCAGGAGCTGCTCGAGACCGTCGCCGAGTCGGACGAGGCGCTGCTGGAGAAGTTCTTCGGCGGCGAAGAGCTGACCATCGAGGAGATCAAGGGCGCCATCCGCAAGCTGACGGTGACCTCCGAGCTCTACCCGGTGCTGTGCGGCTCCGCGTTCAAGAACAAGGGCGTACAGCCCATGCTGGACGCGGTCATCGACTACCTGCCCTCGCCGCTGGACGTGGAGGCCACCACCGGCCACGTGCCCGGCAAGGAAGAGGAGCTGCTCACCCGTAAGCCGAGCGCCGACGAGCCGTTCGCGGCCCTGGCGTTCAAGATCGCGGTGCACCCCTTCTTCGGCAAGCTGACCTACGTCCGCGTGTACTCCGGCAAGGTCGACTCCGGCGCCCAGGTCATCAACTCGACCAAGGGCAAGAAGGAGCGTCTGGGCAAGCTGTTCCAGATGCACTCCAACAAGGAGAACCCGGTCGGCGCGGCCTCGGCGGGCCACATCTACGCGGTCATCGGCCTCAAGGACACCACCACCGGTGACACCTTGTGCGATCCGCAGAACCAGATCGTGCTCGAGTCCATGACCTTCCCGGACCCGGTCATCGAGGTCTCCATCGAGCCGAAGACCAAGTCCGACCAGGAGAAGCTGGGCACCGCGATCCAGCGTCTGTCCGAAGAGGACCCGACCTTCTCGGTCAAGCTCGACCAGGAAACCGGCCAGACCGTCATCGGCGGCATGGGCGAGCTGCACCTCGACATCCTGGTCGACCGGATGAGGCGCGAGTTCAAGGTCGAGGCGAACGTCGGTAAGCCGCAGGTGGCCTACCGCGAGACGATCACCAAGCGGGTCGAGAAACTCGAGTTCACGCACAAGAAGCAGACCGGTGGTTCCGGCCAGTTCGCGAAGGTGATCATCGCGCTGGAGCCGTTCGTCGGCGAGGACGGCGCGCACTACGAGTTCGAGAACAAGGTCACCGGTGGCCGCGTGCCGAAGGAATACATCCCTTCGGTGGACGCGGGCGCCCAGGACGCCATGCAGTACGGTGTGCTCGCCGGCTACCCGCTGGTCAACATGAAGGTCACGCTGCTCGACGGCGCCTACCACGACGTCGACTCGTCGGAAATGGCGTTCAAGATCGCGGGCGCGCAGGCGCTCAAGGAAGCGGCTCGCAAGGCCGGTCCGGTGATCCTCGAGCCGCTGATGGCGGTCGAGGTCACCACGCCCGAGGACTACATGGGCGACGTGATCGGCGACCTGAACTCCCGCCGTGGTCAGATCCAGGCCATGGAGGAACGCAGTGGTGCCCGTGTCGTCAAGGCGCTGGTTCCGCTCTCGGAGATGTTCGGTTACATCGGTGACCTGCGGTCGAAGACCCAGGGCCGGGCGAACTACTCCATGGTGTTCGACTCGTACGCGGAGGTTCCGGCCAACGTGTCGAAGGAGATCATCGCCAAGGCGACCGGCGAGTAAATGGCTCCCGGGCGTTTGTAATACCCCTTTCCCCGTGTCCGCGGGGATGACCCCGCACTGCTGCAACTGCACGCACCAACAAGTCCAGGAGGACAAACAGTGGCGAAGGCGAAGTTCGAGCGGACGAAGCCGCACGTCAACATCGGCACCATCGGTCACGTCGACCACGGCAAGACCACGCTGACCGCAGCGATCACCAAGGTGCTGGCTGACAAGTACCCGGATCTGAACGAGAGCTTCGCGTTCGATCAGATCGACAAGGCGCCGGAGGAGAAGGCTCGTGGTATCACGATCAACATCTCCCACGTCGAGTACCAGACGGAGAAGCGCCACTACGCGCACGTCGACGCCCCGGGTCACGCCGACTACATCAAGAACATGATCACCGGTGCGGCGCAGATGGACGGTGCCATCCTCGTGGTCGCCGCCACCGACGGCCCGATGCCGCAGACCCGTGAGCACGTGCTGCTCGCCCGTCAGGTCGGCGTGCCCTACATCCTGGTCGCGCTGAACAAGGCCGACATGGTCGACGACGAGGAAATCCTCGAGCTCGTCGAGATGGAGGTCCGCGAACTGCTGGCCTCGCAGGAGTTCGACGAGGACGCGCCGGTCGTGCGGGTCTCCGGTCTGAAGGCGCTCGAGGGTGACCCGAAGTGGTCGGAGTCGGTGCTGGAGCTCATGGCCGCGGTCGACGAGTCCATCCCGGACCCGGTTCGTGAGACCGACAAGCCGTTCCTGATGCCGGTCGAGGACGTGTTCACGATCACCGGTCGTGGCACCGTCGTCACCGGTCGCGTCGAGCGTGGCGTGATCAACGTGAACGAGGAAGTCGAGATCGTCGGCATCCGCCCGGAGAAGACCAAGACCACGGTCACCGGTATCGAGATGTTCCGCAAGCTGCTCGACCAGGGTCAGGCGGGCGACAACGTCGGTCTGCTGGTCCGTGGTATCAAGCGTGAGGACGTGGAGCGCGGCCAGGTTGTCGTGAAGCCGGGCACCACCACCCCGCACACCGAGTTCGAGGGCCAGGCGTACATCCTGTCGAAGGACGAGGGCGGCCGCCACACCCCGTTCTTCAACAACTACCGTCCGCAGTTCTACTTCCGTACGACTGACGTGACGGGCGTTGTGACCCTGCCCGAGGGCACCGAGATGGTCATGCCCGGTGACAACACCGAGATGCTCGTCAAGCTGATCCAGCCGGTCGCCATGGACGAGGGTCTGCGCTTCGCGATCCGCGAGGGTGGCCGCACCGTCGGCGCCGGTCGCGTCACGAAGATCATCAAGTGATTCGCTGAATCGCTGGGAACGGCGCCGCTCCTTCGGGA
>NZ_JBHVDM010000088.1:0-28184 GCF_042802775.1 Nocardia sp. NPDC057455
GTATAACACTGGCCGAGTCGACCAGGTCGGTCACCGGGCGGGCACGTGCCGTGACGGTCCTGCTGGGGCCTGCCTTCGTCGCGGCCATCGCGTACGTCGATCCCGGCAACGTCGCCTCGAATATCAGTGCGGGCGCGCAGTTCGGCTACCTGCTGGTCTGGGTCATCGTCCTGGCGAACGTGATGGCGGGGCTGGTCCAGTTCCTGTCGGCCAAGCTCGGGTTGGTGACCGGGTGGTCGCTGCCGGAAGCGGTACGCGAGAAGGCGAGCGGCCCGGTCCGGCTGGCGTACTGGGGCCAGGCCGAGACGGTGGCGATGGCCACCGACCTGGCCGAAGTGGTCGGCGGCGCGATCGCGCTGCATTTGCTGTTCGGCCTGCCCCTGCTGGCCGGCGGCGTGATCACCGGCGCCGTGTCGATGGGCCTGCTGCTGGTGCAGGACCGGCGCGGTCAGCAACCGTTCGAGCGGGTGATCACCGGGATGCTCGCGATCATCGCGATCGGATTCCTGGCCAACGTGGTGATTTCGCCGCCGTCGGTCGCGGGCACGGTGGGCGGTCTGGTGCCGCGCTTCCAGGGCACCGAGAGCGTCCTGCTCGCCGCGGCCATGATCGGTGCGACGGTCATGCCGCACGCGGTCTACCTGCATTCCGGCCTGGCCCGAGACCGGCACGGGCATCCGGCGGCGGGGCCGCTGCGCACCAGGTTGCTGCGGGTCACCAAGATCGACGTCGGGCTGGCCATGGTCCTGGCGGGCACGGTGAACCTGGCCATGCTGTTGATGGCGGCGGGCACCCTGCGCGGCAGGGACGTGGAGACCATCGAGGACGCGCACGCCGCCGTCGGCGACGTCCTCGGACCGGCCGCCGCGCTGCTGATCGCGATCGGCCTGCTCGCCTCCGGCCTGGCCTCCACCTCGGTCGGCGCCTACGCGGGCGCGATGATCATGCAGGGACTGTTACGCAAGCGGATTCCGCTGCTCATGCGCAGGCTGATCACGTTGATTCCGGCCATCGCGGTCCTGGCGACGGGGATCGACCCGACGCGCGCGCTGATCATCTCCCAGGTGGTGCTGTCGTTCGGCATACCTTTCGCGCTGATTCCGCTGGTGCGCTTCACGAGTGACCGCGCGTTGATGGGCGAGGACGTCAACCATCGCATGACCACCGGGCTGGCCTGGGCGGTCGCCGCGATCATCTCCGTTCTGAACGCCGCCCTGATCTATCTCACCGTCACCGGGCGGTAGCCCGCCCGGTGCGCCGATCACACCCAGTTCTCGATCCAGTACTTCCAGATCCGCGGTGCGTAGGCGTCCAACGGCGGCACCCGGATGTCGGTGCCCGCCAGCGCCGCGCTGGTGTGCCTACAGTCGAACCAGCAGGTGAATTCGCTGTGCTCCAGGACGTCCAGCGGCACGCCGACGCGGGGCAGCAGCCAGTTCGCGCCGGGGACGCGCAGCATCACCTCCAGGGTGCGCTTGGGCATCACCTCGACCAGGTGCGGCGCGCCGGCTTCGTCGGCGAACAGGTTCAGCGCGTCGACCGCGCTCTGCCTGCGCGGATCCACCAAGTGGTAGGTGGTCTTGTCCGAGCCCGGGCGGTGGGCGATGTGATCGAGGGCGCGGGCGACGAAATCGACCGGAACCATGTTGGTCTCGCCCAGTTCGGGCACCAGCACCGGCAGCAGCCGGGGCAGCTGCGCGGCCATGCGCAGCAGGCGGAAGAAGTAGTACGGGCCGTCGATCCGGTCGATCTCGCCGGTCCTGGAATGTCCGATCACGATCGAGGGCCGGTAGATGCGCCAGCGCAGCGACGACTCGCGCACGATTCGCTCGGCCTCGAACCTCGCTCGTTGCGCCGGTGTGGTCAGTACCTGGCCGTGATCGAACATGTCCTCGGTGAACAGGCCCTCGCTGGACCCGGCCACCTCGACGGTCGAGACGTGGTGCACCAGATCGGCCCGCAGTTCCTCGGCGACGTCGACCAGGTGCCTGGTCCCGCCGCCGCGCTCGCTCAGGTCGTAGCCCGCGGCCAGGTGGAAGACGTGCTCGATGGCGCCGCGATGCCGGGCCAGCCAGGTCGGGTCGATACCCAGCCCCGGGGCGCCCAGATCACCGCGCACCGGACGGACGCGGTCGCCGCCCGCCCATTCCTGTGCACAGCAGGCGAACCGGTCGGCCGAGGCGTCGCCCGGTCGTACCAGTACATGGATGTCACCCTCGCGTTTCAGTAGCTCGGGGATGAGGAACCGACCGATGAACCCAGTTGCCCCGGTAACCAGGTAAGTCATAGCCGATGAACATAGTCCCTTGCCGGGCGGTACGTTCCGGCGGGCCGATCAGTCGGCGAAGACCGGCTTGCGCTTGGTGAGCATCGCGGTGGCGCCCTCCATGAAATCGGGGGAGCGCAGCAGCTCGGTCTGCCCGGCCTTCTCGGCGGCCAGGGCCGCGTCCAGCGCGGCCAGCGTGGCCTGGTTCAGCGCCTGCTTGGTGAGTTCCAGGGCGCGGCGCGGACCGGTGGCGATCTTCTCGACCCCGGCCTCGACCGCGGCATCGAGTTCTTCGCCGGGAACGACCGCGGTGAACAACCCGGCGGTCGCGGCTTCCCGGGCGGGCAGCCGCTCGCCGAGCAGTGCCATCCGCGCCGCCAGCGGGCGGCCCGCCGCCGCGGCGACCAGTGCGGCCGCCCCGCCGTCGGGCATCAGGCCGATGTTGATGAATGCCAGGAGCAGATAGGAGTCCTCGCTCGCGTAGACCAGGTCGGCGGCCAGCGCGATGCCGACGCCGACACCCGCCGCGGCGCCCCGGATCCGCGTGATCACCGGCACCGGCGCGTCGACGATGGCGCGCACCAGCCGGTTCGCCGCGTCCATGACCATGTCCGAGGTGATGCCCCGTTGCGCCTCGTCGGCGCTCGCCGACAGATCGGCGCCGGTGCAGAAATCGCCGCCTTCGCCGGTGAGTACGATCGCTCGCACCGCGCGGTCCTCGGCCGCCGCGCGGAAGGTGTCTCCGAGCGCGACCATGGTGTCGTAATCGATGGCGTTCTTCCGCTTCGGGTTGGTGATCGTGACCCGGAGCACCTTGCCGTCCTGGACCGCCGTGAACTTCGCGGCGGCGGGGGCGGCCGGGGCCGCGGAATCGTTGTTGCTCATGTTCGCTCCTAAGCTGCAATTCGGCGGACGCCCGGCCGTGAATAGTGGTTAACTTTGCGAATTGTGGTTAACTTAGGTTCCAGTGTCGGGCGCTGTCAACCAGCGCCGCCGGAGAACGGAGAGGTGCATGGTCGCGGATCGCAGCGAGGTCGACCTCGCTCCCGCGCGGCCCGAACCGGGCAGGAGGGCGGGCGCCGAGGGCGCGCCGTCGGTGCGTCGGCGTCCGAAGGACCGCAAGGTCCAGATCATCCGGGCGGCGGCGCGCGCGTTCAGTGAACGCGGGTACTACCCGGTGGGCGTGGACGAGATCGCCGCGGAGGTCGGCATCTCCGGTCCCGCTCTCTACCGGCATTTCACGAACAAGTACGCGCTATTGGTCGCGGCCGCCGAGGAGGGCGCGCGTCACCTGCTGACCGTCGCGGAGGCGGCCGACGACATCCGGCTGGACCCGCAGCGGCGCGCGGACGCGCTGATCCGCGCGATCAGCGAGCACACCGTCGAGATCCGCCGCGAGGCCGGGCTCTACCGCTGGGAACGGCGCTATCTCGAGCGCGACGACCGGATCCGGATCAAAAAGATCTACGACGACCTGAACAACACCCTCGCGGCGCCGATAGCGCTGCTGCGCCCTGAGGCCCCGCCCGCGGACGTGGCCATGCTGGCGGCGGGCGTGCTCAGCGCGATCGCCAGCATCGCCGCGCACCGCACCGCGCTGTCGAGCGCTCGGCTGCTTCCGCTGCTGCACCAGATGTCCTGGGCCATCCTGCGCACCGAACTGCCCGCCGCGCCGGTCGAACCGGATCCCGGCCAGCCCGTGCGCGGTATCCCGGTGACCTCCAAGCGGGAACAGCTGCTCACCGAGGCCATCCGGATATTCGGCAGACAGGGTTACCACGAGGCGAGCATCGAGGAGATCGGCGCCGCCGTCGGCATCAACGCCTCCAGCGTGTACCGGTACTTCCCGAGCAAGGCCGACTTGCTCGCCGCGGCGTTCCACCGCACCGGCGACCGGCTGGCCATCGCGATCACCGAGGCACTGGCCGAGGCGACCAGCCGAGCCGATGCCGCTCGGCGTGTGGCCGACCGCTACGCCAAGTTGAGTTTCGCCATGCCGGAGATCATGGCGGTCTACTACGCCGAGTTCGGCAACCTGCCGCAATCCGAGCAGCACAAGCTGCGCGCCATTCAGCGGCAGAACGTGCTCGAGTGGGCCAACCTGCTGGACGGCGACTCCGTGGAGGCGCGCTTCCGGGTGCACGCCGCCATCAGTCAGGTGATCGATGTGGGCAGGCTGATCCGATTCGATTCTCGCTCCGCGCAATTGGCCCGGGTCACCGCGCTGATGGACGCGGTGTTGCTCGACTAGCCGTCCTCGTCAGGGACGGCGGCCGTGCCGGATCCGGAAGATCGTCCTTGCCACGCGGAGGTGGCGCGGGTGCCGATCGAACGTGGACAGGTTCACCGGCGCCTGGTACCGCTTGCGGGTGATGGCCAGGGTCCGGCTGAACTCTCGCAGGCCCTGGTCGCCGTGGCTGTGGCCTTGGCCGTATTCGCCCACTCCGCCGAAGGGCAGGGCGGGAATGCCCGCGTAGGCGGTCGAGGAGTTGATGGTCACCACTCCGACGCGCAGTTGCTCGGCGAACGCCTCGATCTCGTGCACATCCCTGGTGAACACCGACACCGCGACATCGGTGCCGACCGTGTTGATCCGCTCGGCGGCGTCGTCCATGCTCGCCACCTTGTTCACGATGAGCACCGGGCCGATGCCCTCGCCCGTGATCGCGATGCTCTCCTCCGGTACCTCGGCCAGCACGATCGGCTCTATGTAGGGGTCGCGGATCGAGTCCAGCCCGCCGACCACCGCGCGGCCACCGCGGGCCACCGCGTCGCGCACCTGCCTGCGCACCACGTCGACCTGCGACTCCATGATCATCGGACCGTAGGACGCCTTCCGGTCCGCGCCCGGCCGCAGCTTGCGGGCCTGCTCCACGACCAGGTCGAGGAAGCGGTCGTAGACCGATTGGGCGACGTAGGCCCGCTGGATGCCGGTGGCGTTCTGCCCGGCGTTGGCCATCGCACCGAACACGGCGGCCTCGGCGGCGTCGTCCAGCTTGGCGTCGACGTGCACGACCATGCTGCCTTTGCCGCTGCGCTCCACCACGACCGGCGTCATGGTCTGTGCGCACACCGAGATCACCTCGCGCGCGTCCGTCTCCGAACCGGCGTAGGCGATCTTGTCGACCTTCGCCCGGCACAGCGCCGCGCCGGTGGCCTTGTCCCCGGTGACCACTTGCAGTACCGGTTGGTTCGGCGCGAGCCGGGACCAGCTGTCGGCCAGCCACACGCCGACGCCGGTGGTCAGCTCATGCGGCTTGAACACCACGGCGTTGCCCGCCGCCATCGCGTAGGCGATCGAGCCCATCGGGGTGAACACCGGGTTGTTCCACGGGCCGAGCACGCCGACGACACCCAGCGGTAGATAGCCGACCGAGGCCCGCTGGTTGCGGGTGAGCCAGCTGGAACCGATGCGCCGGCGGTCGAGCGCGCGACCGGCGTTGCGCGCGGCCCAGTCCAAATTCTCCACCGCGAGCATGACCTCGATCGCGGCGTCCGCTTCCGGCTTTCCGGTTTCCTCGCACAGCAGGGCGACCAATTCGCCGGAGCGCCGGGCTATCTCGCGTTTCCAGTCCAGCAACCACCGCTTGCGGCTGCTGAAACCCAGCTCGGTCCACCACTTTTCGGCAGAGCGGGCCGCGCGCACCGCGCGATTCAGTTCGGCCGCGCCCATCACGGCGTAGTTGCCCACGACCTCGCCGGTGCGCGGGTCATAGGACGTCAGCACGTTCGTTCGGCCCGTTCCTCCCGGACGCGCCGCCAATCGTGGCTGCGCGGACTCGGCCATGATCACCTCTCGCAGTGTCGAAAACCGGCGTGCGGACCACTGAACGGGCCCGCAGCCGCGGACGAGTGAGTGTTTTCCCCCGCAAAGCAGACTATGGGCTGGCGCAGCGGGCCGACAAGGCTCGGCCGCGGGCTCGTGGCCGCACCGGATCGCGCTCACCAGCGTCGATTCCTTGCGCGGCCGACGGGCAGCGAGAAATGTGAGTAACGACACAATGGGTGCACGCTGCTGCGGGTACCGTGCGCGACGCGAAAGCCCGCGCGATCGGGCCGGTAACATCACGCCGAGCGCGACGGATCACCAATCCGAGCGTGCGCCTGCGCTCGGGCGACCTGGTCGCCGCACCGGCCGATAGTGGAGAGTTGATGCCGAGTTCCAACCAAGCAGATTCACATGCGGGCGACCCAGCGGTCCGGGTAGCGGACATCCGCAAGTCGTTCGGCGATGTGCATGCACTGCAAGGCGTCAGCTTCGTCGCCGAACGCGCCTCCGTCCTCGGCATCCTCGGGCCCAACGGCGCGGGCAAGACGACCATGGTGAAGGTGCTCTCCACCCTGCTGCGCCCCGACTCCGGCAGCGCCGTCGTCGCGGGGTACGACGTGCTGAAGGATCCGGCGGGCGTGCGCCGCTCGATCATGATGACCGGTCAGTACGCGGCGCTGGACGAGAACCTCTCCGGCCGGGAGAACCTCGAGCTGTTCGGCAGGCTGATGGGTCTGGGCAAGGCCGCGGCCCGCAAGCGTGCCGACACCTTGCTGGAGGAGTTCGACCTGGTGAGCGCGGGCCGCCGTGCCGTGCGCCACTACTCGGGCGGCATGCGCCGCCGCGTCGACATCGCCTGCGGCCTGGTGGTGCGCCCCGAAGTGGTGTTCCTGGACGAACCGACCACCGGCCTCGATCCGCGCAGCAGGCAGGGCGTGTGGGATCTGGTGACCGCGCTGAAGACGCAGGGCATCACGGTGCTGCTGACCACGCAGTACCTGGAGGAGGCCGACGTACTCAGCGACAACATCATCGTGATCGACAAGGGCACGGTCATCGCCGAGGGCACCGCCGACGAACTCAAGGAGAAGACCGGCGGCAGCTACTGCGAAGTCGTCCCGCTGGATCCGAAGAAGCTGCGCACCGCCGCGTACGCGCTGGGCGACCTGGTGCCCTCCGCGGTGCTGGCCGACCTGAACGGCGGCGACCGCCTGTCCATCCCGGCGCCGGAGGGCGCCGCCACGTTGACCGAGGCGCTGCGCAGGCTCGACAGCGCCGGTGTCGACCTGGCCGACATCGCGCTGCGCCGCCCCTCGCTCGACGACGTGTTCCTGTCCATCACCGGTCACTCGGGCGGGCACGCGTGACCGCTGCGACGGCCCCGGAGCCCACCCTTGCCGAGGCGACGTTGTTCGCCGAGTTCCCCGCGGCGCGGGTGTCGTCGTTCGCGCAGTGGCGCGCGCTGACCGGCCGGATCGTCCGCACCATGGCGACCAAGGGCGAGCTGATCGTGGCGATGGTCACGCCGCTGATCTTCACCCTCGGTTTCTACCTGCCGCTGCGCTATGTGATGAAGATCCAGGGCGTCGACTACGCCCAGTACGTCATGCCGATCATCGTGTTGCAGACCATGGCCTTCACCATGATGTCGAACGCGCAGCTGGCCGCGTTCGAGGCGATGACCGGCTTGAGCACCCGCCTGCAGACCATGCCGATCGGGACGCTGGTGCCGTTCACCTCGCGCATCTGCGCCGGGCTGGTCCGGTCGGTCACCTCGCTCACCGCGGCGGTGCTGTTCGGTCACCTGATCGGTTTCCGCTTCGTCGCGGGCGTCGGCCAGGCCGTGCTGTTCTGCGCGTTCTCCCTCGCGGTCGGCACGGTGCTCGCGATCGGCGCCGACGGGCTCGGCAGCCTGACCAAGAGTCCGGAGTCGCTGAGTCAGGCGCTGACCCTGCCGACGCTGATCTTCGGCATGCTCTCCTGCGGGTTCGTGCCGGAACGCAACTTCCCGGAGTGGATTCGCCCATTCGTACGCAATCAGCCGATCTCCCAGTTCTCCTTCGCCCTGCGCGACATGGCGGCCGATGGCGTGACCTGGCAGGTGCTGTGGGTTCCGCTGGTGTGGTTGATCGGGCTGGCCGCGGCGTTCATCCCGTTGGCTATCTGGGCGAGTGTGAGGCGGTCATGAGTTCGGTGGAATCGACCGTGGAGCGCACCGTCGACCGGGCCGACGAGGCCGAGGTCCGTGCGACCGAACCCCTGCCCGTCGTCCGGGCACGACCGGAGGGGTCGCTGGTCACCTGGGTGGCGCAGAGCCTGATCCAGTGCAAGAGGTTGCTGCTGGTCTGGGCGCGTGATCCGGCGACGACGATCCAGACGCTGGTGTACCCCGCGCTGACCTTGGTGATGTTCTACATCGTGCTGAACAAGCCCGTCTCCGGAGCCACCGGCATGCCCGCCGTGTACGGCACGGTTCCGCTGTTGACCTTGGTCGCGGCGATGTCCGGTGCGGTGGTCAGCGCTCTGGGCTTCAAGAGCGAGAAGATGACCGGGCTGCTCGGCCGGTTCTGGACGATGCCGGTGCACCGCGCGGCCGGATTCACCGGACGGCTGCTCGCCGAGGCGATCCGCGTCCTGGTGACCACGGTGTTCGTCGTGGCGGTCGGTCTGCTGCTCGGCTTCCGGTTCGAGCAGGGGCCGGTCGCGGCGCTGGCGCTGATCGGCATCCCGGTGCTGTTCGGCGTCGCGTTCGCCGTTCTGGTCACCGCGCTGGCCACGGTGTCCGAGGGTGTGATGCTGGTGAACATCATCGGCATGATCAGCACGCTGCTGATGTTCTTCAACTCGGGTTTCGTCCCGATCTTCGCCTACCCGGTCTGGTTGCAGGATGTGGTGGCGAATCAGCCGATGAGTTGCGCGATCGACGCGATGCGTGGGTTGTCCTACGGAGGTGCGGTCGCCGAGCCGCTGCTCCAGACGCTGGCCTGGACGATCGGCATGATCGTGGTCTTCGCCTACCCCGCTGTCCGGGGTTACCGGCGGGCCGCCGAGACGGGCCCCTAGCCGGCTGTGTCGTCGCCCGCCGGCCCCGTCACAGGGTCCGGCGTTCGGCCGATTCCCGCGGTTCGGCGAAGTCGAAATCCAGCCAGCGGTCCCGATTGGTCCAGCCGACCAGGTCGTAGCGCCAGCGGAACGGCCAGGTGTGCGCGACCGTGCCGAACAGCACCGCGCCCAAGGCGGTGTAGTCGTCGTGCGCCGACAGCAGGGCGCGCTGACCGCGCGGGGTGGCGCTGAAGAACGCGTCGAACATGGCGACGGACTGTTCGGTGGTGAGCCGGCCGAGGCCGTAGAGGCCGCGCGTTCGCATCCAGTACACCAGTCGCGCGCGCGTCGGCCACAGCGCGGCGATCGGGTCGCGGCCCTGGCCCAGCGCGGTGATCGCGGTGTCGACCAGCGCCAGTGAGTCGGCGACGCTGTACCCCGTGCACGGGTGCATCATGCCGCCGCGCGAACCGAACGGGATCGCGCGCGCCGCCCCTCTTCGTGGCGGCGGCTGGTCCAGCGGATAGTGCGCCGCCTCGCTCGGCTCGGCGCCGGTGAGCCGGATACCGTGCGCGGCGAGGCGGTGGAGCGTGCGTTTGCGCAGTTCGTGCTGCGGCATGCCGCCTCGCAGGCCGAGGCTGGTCTCCTCGAAGATCACCGTCCCGTCGCCGAGCGGCACCGCGTAGAGGAACGACGGCGGCTCCTGTGGCCCCGCCCCGTTCTCCGGCCGCCAGTCCAGCAGCAGGCCCGAGTCTTCGCCGATCATCGGCGCGGCCGTCTCGGCGTCGACGAAGATGCCGTGCGCGCTCGCGGCCCGGCGACGGCCGAGTGAGGGCAGCCCACGGGTGTCGAAGACCGCGCTCGCCCGGTGCACTGTGCCATCTGCGAGTTCGACTTCGTGCGCGTCCACCCGGGTGGCACGGCCCGCGACGACGGTGGCGTCGTCGAGCGGCAGCGCCGCGCGCAGGCCGGGCTTGGACAGCACGCAGTAGGGCCGGTCGATGCGGTGTTCGGTCTTCGTCCAGACCGTGGGCGCCGGAATGGTGATCGCGATCACGGTGGACGGCAGCCACTCCGGCAGCTCGTCGACCCAGCAGGAGAACGTGGGCGGCCACAGCCGATCGGGACGGGGGTCGATCGCGGTCACCGACAGTCCGGCGCGCATGGCGCGGTGCGCGAGCGCCCGCCCGGTGGGACCGAGCCCGACCACGCACACATCGACTTCCCGGCCCGCGCTGACATTCATAGGGGCATTCAATCCGCTCGGCCGACGCGAGCGCAACTATTCGTGGCGTGCGAGCCCAAAGAATTCGGGTCTCGCTTTTTCTTGATCGGATCGAATCGAATCGGCGGAAATTGTGTTTTCGCGCGTGCCCCCAGAATCGGTGGCCCAGCAAGTTCAGTCGTGAATCGGGTGGAGACGCACCATAGCCTGGGCTCGGAACGCGAGGCGTTCCGGGATTCGGGATAAGGGGAGTCATGAGAGGAAGCCACCTCCGCCGGCTGGTGTTGTCGGCGGTAGTTGTCGGCGCCGTCGCCTCGGCAATGGTTTCGGTGCACGCCCAAGCGGCGCCCGCGAAGTCTTCTATCGTTTCCGTGCGGGAGCACGATGCGCGGAGCCTGACCTTGACGGTGCATTCCGCTGCCATGGATCTCGATATTCCGGTGGAAGTGCAGCGCGCCGCGGACACGAGCGTTCCCCGGCCGGTGCTGTATCTGCTGCTCGGCGCGGCCGGTGGCATCGACGGCTCCACCTGGGCCACGAAGACCGATGCGATGCAATTCCTCGCGGACAAGAACGTGCACGCGGTCACGCCGATCGGCGGCATGTTCAGCTATTACGCGGACTGGCAGAAGGACGACGCCAGGCTTGGGCGCCAGAAGTGGAAGACCTTCCTGAGCAGTGAACTGCCACCGCTGATCGACTCGTATCTCGGGACCAGCGGGCGCAATGCCCTCGCGGGATTCTCGATGTCGGGGACCACGACTCTCGCGCTCGCCGCGACCACGGGTGACCTGTTCTCCAGTGTGGCCGCCTACAGCGGTTGCGCGCAGACCAGCGATCCGATCGGCCACGAGTTCGTCCGGTTGACCGTGGAGGAATGGGGCCTGGCGGAACTGGACAACATGTGGGGGCCCGCGGGCGACCGGCAATGGGCGGCCAACGATCCTTACGTGCAGGCGGAGGGGTTGCGCGGAAAAACCATCTACATCGCAAGCGGAAATGGCATGCCCGGTGTCTACGACCAGTACGGCGGAAAATACTCGCTGAACGGACCGTGGGGTTTCGCCAATCAACTCGTGGTCGGCGGCGTCATCGAGGCGGCCACCAATTATTGCTCGCACAACATGAAAGACCGGCTGGACAGCCTGGGCATCCCCGCGCGCTACAACTTCCGCCCGGAAGGCACCCATTCCTGGGGCTATTGGGAGGACGCGCTGAAGGACTCGTGGCCGACCCTCGCCGCTCCATTGGGAATCTGATCGGGAAAAAGATGCCTATTCGATCCCGGGCCGCGCGCGTCGTCGGCCTGCTTCTGGTCGCGGCCTGCGCGGCACTGCCGCACGCGCCGGGCGCGGCCGCCGCGCCCGAGACACCGGCGCTGGAGGGCGCCAACGATCGGTCCTGCCGGCCCACCGGGGCGCGGCCCGAGCCGGTGGTGCTCGTGCACGGCTCGGGTACCGATATCGGCCGCAGTTTTCCCCTGCTCGCGCCCGCCATCCGGGCCGAGGGGCATTGCGTGTTCGCCGCGAATCTCGGTGCGGCGCCGGGTGTGGTCGACGCGGTCAGCGGGCAGACCGGGTCCAGTTCGACCGGCATCGGGCCGATCGGCGCGGCATTGCTCGGGCGCGAGGTCTACGGCGTGGCCGACATCGATCGGATGGCGGGTGAACTCGCCGATGTCGTGCGGTCGGTGCGGGAGACGACGGGTGCGAGCCGGGTGGCGCTGGTCGGCCACTCCACCGGCGGCACCGTGATCCGGCAGTACCTGCGCGCTCGCGGCGCGGACGCGGTGTCCCGAGTCGTGACGCTCGGCACCCCGTACCGCGGCACGACCTGGGACGGGTTGCGCGCGGGCTATCCGGACCTGGCCGCGCTCGGCCTGGGCAACGCGCAGATCGCGGCCCAGGTCTTCGGAACTCCGGGGCAGCAGCAGGTGGTCGGGTCACCGCTGCTGAACCGGCTGAACGCGGGAGGCGAGACCGTGCCCGGTCCGCGGTACACGGCCATCGCCTCCCGCGCCGACCGAGTGATCACACCGCAGGAGACCGCCCTGCTCGCCGCACCCGCCGCCGCCGACCGCAACGTCTGGCTGCAGGACGGATGCCCCGGCAACACCGCCGACCACAGCGGCATGCTGGAAGACCCGCGGGCCGCCGCCGCCGTGCTCTCCGCGCTCGCCGGAGACCAGCGAGCGCTGCCCTGCTGATCCGACCCGCGCCGGACGAAATCGGTTACGAAGATGGAGAAGCTCGGTGGGTCTCGGCATCACATGTAGCGGCCTGCGCCGCGAATTCGCTGGAGTCGCCGTGGTCGACGACGTGACGTTCCGCGCCCCCGCGGGTCGGGTCACCGGGGTGGTCGGGCCGAACGGCGCGGGAAAGACGACGCTGTTGTCGATGCTCGCCGGTCGATTGCGGCCGCACCGAGGGCATTTGCGCGTGGAGGACGCCGATCCGACCGTCGAACCCTGGGTGGTCCGATCCAAGGTCGGCTGGGTCCCCGACGTGTACGAGGGCGCCGAGACCTGGTCGATCGAGCAGGTGGTGGAGTATTCGGCGAAAATCGCCGGCCACACCGGAGACGCGGCCGGCGAACTCGTCGGTCGGGCATTGCATCTCGCGCGTTTGACGGATTCGTCTTCGACGCCCGTTCTCCGTCTCTCCCGCAGCGAGAAGAAGTGGCTGGGTCTGGCCAGGGCGCTGGCCGCCGATACGGCCGCACTCGTGCTGGACAACCCGATGGCCGACTTGGACGCCGAGGGTCGCCGCTATCTGTCCGGGATACTGCGAGCCCTGGCTCAGCAGGGTATGACGATCGTCGTTTCGGCCTGTGCCGAAGACGACCTCGCCGGATGCGCGGAGGAGATACTGCGCATCGAGCACGGTCGGGTCGTCGCCGCGTGAAGGCTCGATCCCGGCGCATCCGATCCCGCGCGAGCCGCGACTATTTGGGTGTAACCCAGGTGGTGATGTCCGCGTGTACTACCTCCAGGCCGTGCTGGTCGTAGATCGAGACCGGCACCACCACCTCGCAGCCGTCGGTGATGCTCGCGAAATCCGGGAGCTCCGGCAGCTTCGCCACGGCACGCAGCCCGGTCTCGGCTTTGGCCAGGTACCGCACGTTCATCGCCTTGGGAATCCACCGGTGCGTCGCGGGCACCGTCGCCTCGCTGAGCATGCCCATCGCGACCTCGGCCAGATTGCACGCGGCGATGGCGTGAAACGTGCCCAGATGATTGTGGATACCGAACCACTTCGGCGAGGTCACTTCGCACAGCCCCGGTTCGAGCCGGACCACGTTCGGCAACACGGTGCCGAAGTACGGCACCCGAGCCACCATCCCCAGCGAGAACAGGGCGTGCCCCAGCCGGTTGTCGGGCAGCTTCTTCCAGCCGCGATAGGTCGCGGTCTCTTTCGCCATGCGAGTATCTTACTCAAAAGTAAGTTTCTCGACACCCCACCGATTTGAAGTGACTCCCGGGGGTCGTGCATACTGTTCGGGTTGCCCTGCACCGGGCCATGTCTGTTTCCCTGTGAAACGGGTGGTCGGGCGGGGCGAGCAGTACCCATCGTGTACCTCGCCGGGTTTCCGGCGTGGGTACGTCCGGGACAGTGTTCCAGGTCTGAGACGCAGTGCGATCCGAGGCCGAGGAATGAGCGGAAGGGCGACACGCCCGACCGCGTGGACCGGAGAACCATGACAGATGAACAGCGGCGAGGATCGGGCATGCCCGGTCGTGAGTCTCCACTGTGTCGGATCTAGCCCGACCGGGGCCCTGCGTGGTTACGCAGACCGCCTCCTCCGGGCCTGATCCACTCGGGCTGGGACGTCTTCGTGTGTTCGGGCTGTGCAAATGAGGGTGGTCCAGAGGGCTGGTATAGCCGGCTTCCGGACCACGAAGGAAAGCGGAGAAAAGGACACTTAGCGTGGCGGGACAAAAGATCCGCATCAGGCTCAAGGCCTATGACCACGAGGCGATCGACGCATCGGCGCGCAAGATCGTGGAGACGGTGACCCGCACCGGGGCACGCGTCGTCGGCCCGGTGCCGTTGCCGACCGAGAAGAACGTGTACTGCGTCATCCGTTCGCCGCACAAGTACAAGGACTCGCGCGAGCACTTCGAGATGCGTACGCACAAGCGCCTCATCGACATCCTCGACCCGACGCCGAAGACGGTGGACGCGCTCATGCGCATCGACCTGCCGGCCAGCGTCGACGTCAACATTCAGTGACGGGGACTCGAGACATGACTGACAACAAGAACAGGCCGGCCGCCGGCATCCTGGGCACCAAGCTCGGCATGACCCAGGTCTTCGACGACAAGAACCGCGTCGTTCCCGTGACCGTCATCAAGGCCGGGCCGAACGTCGTCACCCAGATCCGCACCGTGGAGCGCGACGGCTACAGCGCCGTCCAGGTCGCTTTCGGCGCCATCGACCCGCGCAAGGTGAACAAGCCGGTCTCCGGCCAGTTCACCAAGGCGGGCGTCACCCCGCGCCGCCACGTCGTCGAGATCCGCGTCGCGGACGCCTCCACCTTCGAGGTCGGCCAGGAGATCAACGCCGACGTGTTCGAAGAGGGCGCCTACGTCGACGTCACCGGCACCAGCAAGGGCAAGGGCTTCGCGGGCACCATGAAGCGCCACGGCTTCCGTGGTCAGGGTGCCTCGCACGGTGCGCA
The DNA here is from genome assembly GCF_042802775.1 of Nocardia sp. NPDC057455. Taxonomy (NCBI): domain Bacteria; kingdom Bacillati; phylum Actinomycetota; class Actinomycetes; order Mycobacteriales; family Nocardiaceae; genus Nocardia; species Nocardia sp. NPDC057455. The sequence goes on from NZ_JBHVDM010000088.1 coordinate 14,983, forward strand.
GGCCGTGCACCGCCGTCCGGGTTCGATCGGTGGCTGCGCCACCCCCGGCCGCGTGTTCAAGGGCATGCGCATGTCGGGCCGGATGGGTAACGACCGGGTCACCACGCAGAACCTGTCGGTGCACAAGGTGGATGCCGAGAACGGCCTGCTGCTGATCAAGGGAGCGATCCCGGGTCGCAAGGGCGGCGTCGTGATCGTCAAGAGCGCCGTGAAGGGTGGTGCGCACGCATGACCAGCCTCGAGAAGAAGGCCAACCTGACGCTGCCGGTCAAAGAGATCGGCGGCAAGACCAACGGCACCGTCGACCTCCCCGCGGAGATCTTCGACGTGACCGCCAACATCGCGCTGATGCACCAGGTCGTCGTGGCCCAGCAGGCCGCGGCCCGCCAGGGCACGCACGCGACCAAGACGCGTGGCCAGGTCTCCGGCGGCGGCAAGAAGCCGTACCGGCAGAAGGGCACCGGCCGCGCCCGCCAGGGCTCGACCCGCGCGCCGCAGTTCGCCGGTGGTGGCACCGTGCACGGCCCGCAGCCGCGCGACTACACCCAGCGCCTGCCCAAGAAGATGAAGGCCGCCGCCCTGCGTGGCGCCCTGTCCGACCGGGCTCGCAACGAGCGCATCCACGTGATCACCGAACTGGTGGCCGGTCAGACCCCGTCCACCAAGACCGCCAAGAGCTTCCTGGCCGAGTTGTCGGACCGTAAGAAGTTCCTGGTCGTGGTGGGCCGCGAGGACGTCGCCGCGTGGAAGAGCCTGGCGAACCTGCAGAACGTGCACCCGATCGCTCCCGATCAGCTCAACACCTACGACGTCCTCAACAGTGACGACGTGGTGTTCAGCGTCGAGGCGCTCAACGCGTTCGTGCACGGCCCGGCCGAGGCTGCACAGGAGGAGAGCAAGTGACCACCATCGCCGACCCCCGCGACATTCTGCTGGCGCCGGTCATCTCCGAGAAGTCCTACGGACTGATCGAGGAAGGCACCTACACCTTCCTGGTGCACCCGGACTCGAACAAGACGCAGATCAAGATCGCCGTGGAGAAGGTCTTCGGTGTGAAGGTGACCAGCGTCAACACCGCCAACCGTCAGGGCAAGCGCAAGCGGACCCGCTTCGGTTACGGCAAGCGCAAGAGCACCAAGCGCGCGCTCGTGACCATCTCGGCCGACAGCAAGCCCATCGAGATCTTCGGAGGCCCGGTCGCGTAAGCGCTCGGGAATCCAGAAAGTAGAGAAGAACTCATGGCAATCCGTAAGTACAAGCCGACAACGCCGGGCCGTCGTGGCGCCAGCGTCTCGGACTTCGCCGAGATCACCCGGTCGACCCCGGAGAAGTCGCTGCTGCGCCCGCTGTCCAAGTCCGGCGGCCGCAACGCCCACGGCCGGATCACCACCCGGCACCGCGGTGGCGGGCACAAGCGGGCCTACCGTCTGATCGACTTCCGTCGCCTGGACAAGGACGGCATCCCGGCCAAGGTCGCGCACATCGAGTACGACCCGAACCGCACCGCGAACATCGCGCTGCTGCACTTCGTGGACGGCGAGAAGCGCTACATCATCGCCCCCAAGGGCGTGACGCAGGGCACCCGCATCGAGTCCGGCCCGACGGCCGACATCAAGCCGGGCAACAACCTGCCGCTGCGCAACATCCCGACCGGTACCACCATCCACGCGGTGGAGCTGCGTCCGGGCGGCGGCGCCAAGCTGGCCCGCTCGGCCGGCATGAGCATCCAGCTGCTGGGTAAGGAAGGCCCCTACGCCACGCTGCGTATGCCCTCCGGTGAGATCCGCCGCGTCGACGTGCGCTGCCGCGCCACCGTCGGCGAGGTCGGCAACGCCGAGCAGTCGAACATCAACTGGGGTAAGGCCGGCCGTATGCGCTGGAAGGGTCGCCGCCCCACGGTCCGTGGTGTCGTCATGAACCCGGTCGACCACCCGCATGGTGGTGGTGAGGGCAAGACCTCCGGTGGTCGCCACCCGGTCTCGCCGTGGGGTCAGCCGGAAGGCCGCACCCGCAAGCCCAACCGTCCGAGCGACAAGCTCATCGTCCGCCGTCGCAAGACCGGCAAGAAGCGCTGAAGGAGGAGGTAAGAAATGCCACGCAGCCTCAAGAAAGGCCCGTTCGTCGACGACCACCTCCTCGCGAAGGTGGACGTGCAGAACGAGAAGGGCACCAAGCAGGTCATCAAGACCTGGTCGCGTCGTTCGACCATCATCCCCGATTTCATCGGGCACACGTTCGCGGTGCACGACGGCCGCAAGCACGTGCCGGTGTTCGTCTCGGACAACATGGTCGGGCACAAGCTCGGTGAGTTCGCGCCGACCAGGACGTTCAAGAGCCACGTCAAGGAAGACCGGAAGAGCAAGCGGCGATGACGACGACTGAGACTCAGAACCCGACTGCGCGCGCGACCGCCAAGCACGTTCGCGTCACCCCGATGAAGGCACGCCGTGTCGTGGACCTGGTCCGCGGCAAGCGCGTCGAAGACGCCCTCGCCCTGCTGAAGTTCGCGCCCCAGGCCGCGAGCGAGCCGGTCGCCAAGGTCGTCGCCAGTGCCGCGGCGAACGCCGAGAACAACCTCGGCCTCAACCCGGCCACGCTGGTCATCTCGACCGCCTACGTCGACGAGGGTACGACCCTGAAGCGGTTCCAGCCGCGTGCCCAGGGCCGTGCGTTCCGCATCCGCAAGCGCACCAGCCACATCACCATCGAGGTCGAGAGCATCCCCACCGCCGGTGGAGCCACTCGTAACCGCCGGAAGGGAGGGGCAAAGTAAATGGGACAGAAGATCAATCCCCACGGCTTCCGCCTCGGTATCACCACCGACTGGAAGTCGCGCTGGTACGCGGACAAGCAGTACGCGGACTACGTGAAGGAAGACGTCGCGATCCGCAAGCTCCTCGGCACCGGCATGGAGCGGGCAGGCATCTCCAAGGTCGAGATCGAGCGCACCCGTGATCGCGTGCGGGTGGACATCCACACCGCGCGTCCCGGCATCGTGATCGGCCGCCGCGGCGCCGAGGCCGACCGCATCCGCGCCGAGCTGGAGAAGCTCACCGGCAAGCAGGTGCAGCTGAACATCCTCGAGGTGAAGAACCCCGAGTCGGATGCGCAGCTGGTCGCCCAGGCCGTCGCGGAGCAGCTGTCCAACCGTGTGGCGTTCCGTCGCGCGATGCGCAAGGCCATCCAGTCGGCCATGCGTTCGCCGAACGTCAAGGGCATCCGTGTGCAGTGCTCGGGCCGCCTCGGTGGCGCCGAGATGTCGCGCTCGGAGTTCTACCGCGAGGGTCGGGTGCCGCTGCACACGCTGCGCGCCGACATCGACTACGGCCTCTACGAGGCCAAGACCACCTTCGGTCGCATCGGCGTGAAGGTCTGGATCTACAAGGGCGACATCGTCGGTGGCAAGCGTGAGCTGGCCGCCGCTGCCGCCGCGCCCGAGCGTCCGCGCCGGGAGCGGCCGAGCCGCCCGCGTCGGTCCGGTTCCGCCGGCACCACGGCGACCAGCACCGAGGCCGGGCGCGCCGCCACCGCGGTGGCCGACGCTCCGGCAGAGAAGACACAGGAGGGCTGACGCATGCTGATGCCTCGTAAGGTGAAGCACCGCAAGCAGCATCACCCGGGCCGTTCCGGCATGGCCAAGGGCGGCACCTCGGTGGCGTTCGGCGAGTTCGGCATCCAGGCGCTGGAGCCGGCGTACGTCACCAACCGGCAGATCGAGTCGGCGCGTATCGCGATGACTCGCCACATCCGCCGTGGTGGCAAGATCTGGATCAACATCTACCCGGATCGCCCGCTGACCAAGAAGCCCGCCGAGACCCGCATGGGTTCGGGTAAGGGTTCGCCGGAGTGGTGGGTCGCGAACGTCAAGCCCGGTCGCGTGATGTTCGAGATGAGCTACCCGAATGAGGAGACTGCTCGTGAGGCCCTGCGCCGCGCGATGCACAAGCTCCCGATGAAGTGCAGGATCGTGACCAGGGAGGAGCAGTTCTGATGGCTACCGGAACACCGGCCGCAGAGCTCCGCGAGCTCACCGAAGAAGAGTTGGTGGCCAAGCTGCGCGACTCCAAGGAAGAGCTGTTCAACCTGCGCTTCCAGATGGCGACGGGTCAGCTGGACAACAACCGTCGTCTGCGCGTCGTTCGTCACGAAATCGCGCGCATCTACACGGTCATGCGTGAGCGCGAGCTCGGTCTGGCCACCGGACCCGCTGGCAAGGGAGATGCCGCATGAGCGACAAAGAAGTAGGACAGCGCGGCACTCGCAAGGTGCGTGTCGGTTACGTTGTCTCCGACAAGATGAACAAGACGATCGTCGTCGAGCTGGAAGACCGTAACCGGCACAAGCTCTACGGCAAGATCATTCGCACGACCTCGAAGGTCAAGGCGCACGACGAGAACGAGATCGCCGGCGTCGGCGACCGCGTTCAGCTGATGGAGACCCGTCCGCTGTCGGCCACCAAGCGCTGGCGTCTGGTCGAGGTCCTGGAGAAGGCCAAGTAAGCCTTTCCACGGCGTGAAACCCGAAGGCCCGCTTCCCGTTCCGGGGGGCGGGCCTTCGCCGTGTCCGGGCGCGTGGCGAATCTCGCGGAATAGCGATGGAGTACACCTCGATGGGTACTGTCGTGGGTGTGTTGCGTGGAGCGATCGAGCGCGCCGCCGACGGGCTCTCGGCCTGACCGATACGGCGATCGATGGCACCGACGGCCGATGTGGAGGTGTTAGCGGTGGGGTATGGAACTCGGTCCGGCCGGCCCGATGACCGGATGCTGCTGCGGGAGCATCTGCTGAGGACGCGGATCGCAGGGGACGTCGCGACGCCACGGGAGGGGAATCTCTCCAATTATCGCAAGATGGTCGACAAGGATCCGGGGTACCAGTTCGGTCTGACGCTGAAGGATTGGACGTTCGCCGAAACCCTGGAGATGATGGCGCGTCTGTGCGGGGTCGACCCTGATCCACGTCATCGGCGAGGCCCCGACACCATCGACGCCGACCTCACCCTGGACGCGCTCGACGCGATGGGGGCGCGGATCGGGCAGGCGGCCCGCCGTCAGGAAACCGTGCTCCTGGCGACCGGGCACCCCCATACGCTCTTGGGCGTCTATCGAGCCGTCGGGGATGCGTTGCGTGCGGCGGGTTGCGTCGTCCTCGCCCCCGCCGCCGGGTGGTCCTATCGAGCCGCGACCCGTTTCGGACCGCAGAATCGCGAAATCGTCTACACCTCCGGCGTGGCCGCGCTCGGCGCCGACGGCAGGCTGGAACACACGCACGACCCGCACCCGATGCGCGCGATCCTGCGGGAGTTGCGCGATGCCGAGCACAACCGCTGGCCCGACCTGGTCGTCGCCGACCACGGGTGGGCCGGTGCGGCGGGGGAGGCGGGCATCGAGACCGTCGGATTCGCCGACAGCAACGATCCCGCGCTGTTCGCCGGGCACGCCGAGGGCAAGGTCGCCGTGACGGTTCCCCTCGACGACGGCGTCCACCCCGACCACTATGAGCCGCTGATCACTTACTTGCTCGACCGGGCGGGTCTGGGCCGGTGACGTCAGCGCGACTTCCGCCGCTCGTCGTCGCGCGCCACCTGCGACATGTCGCGGACTATGCTCTCGAGGTCGGAATGTCTTGGAAACCAGCCTAATTCGGACGCCGCCTTGGCGGGATCGCTGATCAATGCGGCCGGTTCGGGCGCCGGTGGCCGATGGATCAGCTGGATCCGACGGCCGGTCCGGCGCTCGACGGCGGCGACGACTTCGAGGATGCTGCTGCCTCGACCGCTGCCGACGATGTACCGCCCGAACTCACCCGGCGGCGTCCTCTCGAGGCACGCGACGAAAGCGGCTGCGGCATCGTCGATGTGCAGGTAGTCGCGTACCGCGCTGCCGTCGCCGTTCACCTCCAGAGCCGAACCGTTCAACGCGGCGGCGAACGTTCGGGGGATCAGGCGTGTGGGGTCGGGGTCGGCGCCGCTTGCCACGTTCATCAAGCGCAGTACGGTAGCCGATAAGCGACCGGTGCCCGCGTATGCGTGGATCGCCCACTCCGCCGCCAGTTTGCTCGCGGCATACGGGTGCGGGGGTGCGTCGGGCAGACTCTCCGTCATCGGCTGACGCACCGGCGTCCCGTATATCGAGCCGGTCGAGGCGAAGACGATCCGCGATACTCCGGCGGCGGACATGGCTTCCAGCAAGGCGACGGTACCGCCCGTATTGACGCGAAAGTACCGGAGCGGTTCGGCCGCCGACTCGCGCGCGCGAGTAAGCCCGGCAAGATGGCACACCGCCTCCACACCGTCCAGCGCCTCGCGCAGCGCGGCATCATCCAGCAGGTCGGCGACCCTCGCCGCCGCGTGCGAGGGCGAAACGCTCTCGCGAACCATTGCGATCGGCTCGTGCCCGGCTCTGCCCAGCAGGTTGACGACCGCCTGGCCGAGATAACCGTTCGCTCCTGTGACGAGAACGCGCACCACACGATCTTGTCATCGAGTAGAAGTAGTTGATGTTCATCCGCTCGGTCGCTACTGCGCGTTCCGGATATTGCCGGGCGATTGCTCCACTACCTGGATGTGCCGGATGTTCGGCGGCACCGGGACCGCCTTCGCGCGACGAAGTCCTGACCGCGGGTCGCGGTAGCCGGCGGGCGTGATGGAGGTCGGGCGAGCGCGGTCGGCTGCGGGGGCTTTGTTCGTTCGCGGCGATGAAGTCCTGCTCGTGCACAAGACGTACGGCAATGGGTGGGATCTGCCGGGTGGGTATGTGGAGCCGGGGGAGGCGCCGACGGCGGCCTGTCGGCGGGAGATCGGCGAGGAACTCGGGATCGACCGGGTCGCTCACCGGCTGCTGGTGCACGACTGGGCGCCGAATCCTGGTGAGGGTGACAAGGTCCTGTACGTCTTCGAGTGCGGTGAACTCGGCGACGAGCGCGCCATTCGAGTGCAGGAGTCGGAAATCGATGGCTGGCGGTGGGTGGCGATCGACGACGTCGCCGACGTCGTGATCCCGCGTCTGGCCCGGCGTGTGCGGCAGGCACATCTGGCGCACGGCGATGGCCGGCCTCGCTACCTCGAACACGGCCGTCCGCTCGGGTAAGTCGATCAGCCGCGTCGCGGCCTCGGCGCGCCGGTGGATCAGCACTTGCGCTATACGTATACATCTACTTATAGTGGGACAGCGGCCCGGCCTTTCTGGAAACATGGATTGCGCACTCGCAGAGGCGGATTCGGAACGGGCCGGTTGGCGGTAGACGCATGCCTGAATGCGCACTGATCTATGAAACGGGGAAATCATGACGACCGATCCGAACGACCCGAGCGCGGCCTGCACCGTGGAGGAGCGGGCATCCGGCGTCACCGTCGTGAAAGCGCCCACCGAGCCGGACGACCTCCGTGAGATCGTGTTGCGAGTGGGTCCGGGCGGCGGGCGCAGGCAGCGGTTCGTCGGCAGGCTGCTCGGCGAGTCGCGGGAGTACGACAAAGCCGGGATGAACGTGGTGCGGGTCTACCTGAGCCGTAAAGGCAAGTTCGTGGTGCACCGGCAGGAATCGAACTGGCGCGAAATGTTCGGCGCGATCGACTGGACCGAGTGGAAGAATTGGCGCGAGCTGCTGGGGGTCGGCAGCGCCGAGCGCGAATGGGGTGACTACACGGTGGAGATCGTGGACTCGCCCGCCGAATTGGAGGGCCGGATTCCGGAGCGCATGTACCGGACGGTCGTCGATATCGCTGAGAACCCGACCTCGCAAGACCTTCAGATCTGAGACACCGCCGCTTTCGGCGAATCCGGAAAGGATTACTTCGCAGATGTTCGCACGACTGGGGGCCGTGGTCGTCCACAATCCGTGGAAGGTGATCGGCCTGTGGCTGCTGCTCACCATCGCGGTGGTGGCCGCGGCGCCGGAACTGAAATCAACCACCGACCAATCCGCTTTCCTGCCTTCGCATTACGAGTCCATTCAGGCATTGGAATTACAGCAGAGGGCGTTCCCGGACAGCTCTGCTCCCGCGGCGATCATCGTGTTCGCCCGCGAGGACGGCACGCCGTTGACCGACGCGGACTCGGCTTCGGTCGTGTCGATCGGCAATGGCCTACGCGACGCGCAGATCAAGGACGTCATCGGCATGCAACCGACGCCGCCGTCGGACAACCGCCTGATCCAGATCATCGCGGTGCAGATGACGAAGGTGACGAATCCGAACGACACCACCCAAGGCGACGCGGTCAAGGCGCTGCGAGCGCAGCTGAAGGAGCGCGTCGAAGGAACCGAGCTGAAGGCGGGCATCACCGGCCAGGCGGCGCAGGTGCTGGATCAGCGGGAATCCGGCGACAAGGGCATGGCCATCATCGGCATCGCCACCGTCGTGCTCATCCTGGTGCTGTTGCTGATCATCTTCCGCAGCCCGGTGATCGCGTTGCTGCCGATTGTCGTGATCGGCACGATCTCCAGCATGGTCAATGGATTGATCGCCATGGTGGCCAAGGCCTTCGACTTGGAGATCGACGCATCGATCAGTGCCATCCTGGTGGTCGTACTGTTCGGTGTGGGCACCGACTACATCCTGTTCCTGATGTTCCGCTACCGCGAACGGCTGCGTGCAGGCGAGGATTCGAAGATCGCCATGGTCAGCGCCGTCACCCGGGTGGGTGAGGCGATCACGTCCGCGGCGGGCGCGGTGATCATCGCGTTCATGGCGCTGGTGCTGTCCACGCTCGGCATGTTCCGCGCCATGGGCCCGGCACTGGCGATCGCGGTGGCGGTCGCGCTGGCGGCAGGGCTGACGCTGGTTCCCGCGGTGGTCTCACTGCTGGGCACCAAGGTGTTCTGGCCGTCCAAGGCATGGCGCACCGAACCGAAGGGCGCGCGCTTCACCGCGGCAGGCAATGCGCTCGGTCGTCGGCCCGGTGTGTTCGCCGTAGCCTCCGGCGGTGTGCTGGTGGTGCTGGGGATCTTCGCCTTCGGCTTCCACCCGACGTTCGATCTCAGCTCCGGATCGACTTCGGAGGCGTCGGAATCCGTCGTCTACAGCAAGGAATTGGTCAAGGGGTTGCCCGCCGGGACCACCCAGCCTTCCGATGTCCTGTTGCGGTCCGACGGTGCGCTGGCCGCCGATCAGCTCACCGCCTACCGCAACGCGCTGGCCGGTGTGCCCGGTGTGGGACAGGTGGCCGAGCCGAAATTGTCCGCGGACAAGACGATCGCCGACTTCGCGGTGACGCTGGATGCCGCGCCGGAGTCGGATGCCGCGCTGGACACCGTCAAGGGGCCGCTGCGCAACACCGCGCACTCGGCGGCGCCCGCGGGCACGACCGCCGCGGTCGGTGGTATGACGTCGGTGTTCGTCGACTTCCAGGACGCGATGGCGCGGGATTACGCCATCGTCTTCCCCGTGGCGGGCATCCTGATCATGATCGTGCTGGGATTGTTGCTGCGCAGTCTGGTCGCGCCGTGGTACCTGATGGCTTCGGTGTTTCTCGGGTTCGCCGCCACCCTCGGCGCCGCGGTGCTGGTGTTCCAGCACTTCCGGGGTGAGACCGGCTTGATCTTCACGCTGCCGGTGATCATGTACCTGTTCGTGGTCGCGCTGGGCACCGACTACAACATCCTCATGGTCGCCCGGCTGCGGGAAGAAGCCCGCGAGGGCAACGAACCGAAACAAGCCGCGGCGCTGGCCCTGCGGCACACCGGACCGACCATCGCGGCGGCCGGCGTGATTCTGGCGGGAACATTCGCGTCGATGATGTTGGCGGGCAACAACGTTCTCGCGCAGATGGGCTTCGCCATCTCGGTGGGCATCGCGATCGCGGCCTTCGTCATGGCGATGTTCTTCACGCCCGCGCTCACGGCGCTCATCGGTCACAAGGCGTGGTGGCCGGGGCACGGTGACCAGAAGCCCGAAGGGCCGGGACCGGAGTCTCGCGAGGTCGTCGGCACTTCGATCGGTGGGAACTGACCGGGAACGGGGCGTTCACCACCTGCGTCCACGGATGAGTAGACCGGAATAGAGCTGTGCACCCGGATCAAACCGGGTGCACAGCTTTTCGTGCGAGGAACGCGTCTCGTGCATGGACGGTCACCGGTCGCGGGAAACTCCGCGCGTGCGGTCGAGACCTTCCCGGGCACCGCCACACAGAACACTCGGCGTGTGACCGGGCGGCTGCCTTCCGCTTGCGATGCACGTCTCGAAGCTCTTCGGAGCCGTCGGCGCTCAGCCGATGGTCGCGTAGGGGCGGTGCACTTTGATCGCCGAGTCCAGGACGCGGGTGACCGCGGAGCGGGCGAGACCGAGTTCATTGGCGATGGCCGGGGTCGAGCCGCCCTGATCGGCGAGCGTCAGGATCTCTCTGACCTCCTCGATCGGGAGGCTGGAGAGGCGGCGACCGGTGATCGCCCGTGCGATCGCGGAGATCTCGTCGTCGTCGGTGTCGGCTTCGTCCGGTTCGGTGGGGAATTCGTCGTCCTCGTCGTTATCCTCGACAATCGGCATCGGGTCGACGCGGGGGTGCGGCAGTTCGGGAGCTTCCTCGAGGGCCAGTTGTTCGCTCTCCGCGTCGGCGGAGCGGTCGTTCTGCTCAGCGGACACCGACTTCCCGCGTTTCGCCGCGCGCGGGGCGGTGGCGGTCGGGTGCACCTGTGCGGCAGTGTCGGCGGTCGCGGGGGACGGGGTGCGCTTGGGGTCGGTGGAGCCCGGACGCCGGGCGGCGTCGTCTCCGCGATGCACGCGATCGACCGGGCGTTCGCCTCGAGTGGCAGGAGCATGCGCAGATGCCGCGCTGTTCGCCGATGTCGATGACCGCTCATCGAATTCGAGGCCGTCGTTCAGGTCGGCGAGCGAAAATTGCTGTGCCGCGGATTGTGCGAACTCGAGACGCGGCTGTGGCGTCTCGGAGCCGGGCGCTTCGTCTGGTCTCGGCGTTCCCTGCTCGAATTCGGCAGGGGAAGGCTGTGCCGCTTCGGTTCTGCCCGGTCGAGTCCGGTGATCGTCCGCGCGGATCTCCGGCACATGTTGGGCTGTAGGCGAAATCGCGTGCGGTGCGGGAATCGCCACTTCGGAGCCGGCAACCGGCTGATTCGGGTTTTCCTCGACAGCGAGGGTGTCCGGGTGGTCTCCGGGAGCGGTGTGCCCCTCGACCGGGAGGGCGTGCGCTTGGATGCCGTTCGGCATCTCGGCGGCGTGACCGTTGGTGCTGGGGCGGGCGGTCTTCTCATCGACCCGCGAGGGCTGCACGGCGCCGGCGTCCGGGATTTCGACAGTGTGGCCGTTGATGGCCGGGTGTGCCGTGTTTCCGTTGATGTGCGGGTAGGCGTTTCCGTTGGCAGCCGCCCGGTTGGTCTTGCCGTCGATCGACAGGAGGGTATGGCCGTTCACGGTCAGGCCGTGGGTGTGTCCGTTGACAATGGTTTCGACGGGGTGGCCGTTCGAAGCGTGCGGGAATGCGGGATCGGGTTCGCCTGCGTGGCCGTTGACGCGCTTGTCGGCGGGACCCGAGGTGGTGGAGTGCTCGCGCACTTCGCCGATCCCAGGGTCCGCAGTCGCGGATGGGGTGCGGTCGATCGTGACGGGGTGACCGTTGATCGGCGATCCGACCGCGTGACCGTTGGGCGACGACTTCCCGTGGTCGATCCGCGCCGGCCCCGGCATGGTCGCCGCTGCCGCGCTGCACTCGTCGAGCCGGGCTGCGGGACGAGTGTCGGTCGTTGCGGTCGGGACGGTGCGGTGGGCGGTGGTTTCATGTTCGGAATGATGGACGCCGTCCAGATGACCACGCGTTCCGGAACTCGCCTCGCGGCCATCGGTCACACGTGCGGCGTAAGCCTCGCCTTCACGAGGAAATCGGCCGCTGTTCGCTGCTTGTCCGAGGGTGTGGAATCCACCGGCCTCCGGCGTGCCGGGAGTTCGTTGCGCGTCGACGCGGATCGTCTGCCGATCGCGCTCGATCACCGGCGCACCGTCGATCAGCACCGCGTACCGCGCGGCCACCCAGGCGTGCAGCCAGATCACGACGCCGACCATCACCGGAGCGATCGCGTATTCGGCGGCGCGGCCGAGATCGCCCGCGGCGAGATGCGGACCGGTGTTGAGCGCGACGGTCGTGCCGAGCAGCGCCGCCTCGAAGAAGATCACCTTACCGCGCGCCAGCTCGCGGCCCCACCGCGCCGCGGTCGTCGCCGCGACCATGATGGTGATGATCGGGATCGAGATCATCGCCTCGATGCCGTAGCTCAACCAATACAGCGGATCGGACATGTCACCGCTGGGCACCAGATTGTGCTGCACGTTGACCCCGGCCCACACCATGCCGAGCACGACGACGGCGATCAAGGCCCGCGACGACCACTCCGCCCGCCGGTAGAGCTGCGCCAAGCGCGCGTCCTCGCTGGAGGCGCGCCGCCGTGCCGCCAGCGCGCGCCGGTGCCAGCGGGCGTCGGCTTCCTCCGAGCGGCGCAATACCACCGCCGACTTCCGATCGCGCTGCTCGACGGCCAGCTCCGCCTCGATTTCCCGGCGCCGCTGCTTGCGCCGCTGCGCGCGAATCCATTCCGCGAGTTCGCGCTCCGCGGTGATCTCGCGTTCGGACAGCACTTCCAGCAGTGCGGGATCGAGCTGCAGGGGCAATTTGCCGCGCGCGGTCTCGACTTGCTGTGCCAGCGCGGCAATCTCGGAACTACCGTTCGCGGGTTCGTCGGGCATCGCGAGCCTTCCCAAGAGCAGGTGTCATGTCGGGTGGTGGAGACATGAGTGCTCGAACATATGTGTGATCGGAGTGAGACTAAACCGACCTCTGCTCGTGGTCAATGTGATGGTCTCCGAGTCGAAGACGACACGCCGAACAGGTGAAATCCACGATCAGGCCCGAATATCCGGATGAGCGGCGCTTTTATCGACGCTCTCTGCGTGTCGAAACTCAGTTCGAATGCGCGTATGGCAATCGCGCGAATTCCTCCGCTTCAGATCGCCGCCCGCACGCCCATGCCGTAGTCGAACACCAACGCGCGCAGCCGCCCGCAACCACGTCATCCGAGCGAAGCGAGAACGAGCGCGCGCCGTTCGCGGGTCCGGCTTCCGGTCCGTATGGTCCCGGTAGGAACTGGACGTGCCGGATTCGAGCAACCGATCCTGCGTGAGTCAGGTATCCGGAGTTCGATCACCGACGCGCCCAGCGCACCGCAACTCCCGGTTCCGAGCGAAGCGAGACCGAGCATGTTCCC
>NZ_JBHVDM010000089.1:0-28127 GCF_042802775.1 Nocardia sp. NPDC057455
TTCGCGCCCATCAGGGCGCGGTTGGCGTCGTCGTGCTCGAGGAACGGGATCATCGCGGTCGCGACCGACACCATCTGACGCGGCGAGACGTCCATATAGTCGACCTCGGTGGCCGCGACGAGCTCGTTCTCCTCGTTGCCGCGGCGGCACAGCACACGGTCATCGAGGAAACGGCCTTCGGCGTCGACCGGCGAGTTGGCCTGCGCGCGAACGTGCCGGTCCTCCTCGTCGGCGGTCAGGTAACGAACCTCGTCGGTCACCCGGCCGTCGACGACCTTGCGGTACGGCGTCTCGATGAAGCCGAACGGATTCACCCGCGCGTACACCGACAGCGAGCCGATCAGGCCGATGTTCGGGCCTTCCGGGGTCTCGATCGGGCACATGCGGCCGTAGTGCGACGGGTGGACGTCACGGACTTCCAGGCCGGCGCGCTCGCGGGACAGACCACCCGGGCCCAGCGCCGAGAGACGGCGCTTGTGGGTCAGGCCCGACAACGGGTTGTTCTGGTCCATGAACTGCGACAGCTGGGACGTTCCGAAGAACTCCTTGATCGCGGCGACGACCGGGCGGATGTTGATCAGGGTCTGCGGCGTGATCGCCTCGACGTCCTGAGTGGTCATCCGCTCGCGAACCACACGCTCCATGCGGGAGAGGCCGACCCGGATCTGGTTCTGGATCAGCTCGCCGACGGTACGCAGGCGACGGTTACCGAAGTGGTCGATGTCGTCCACTTCCACCGGGACCTCGGCGCCGCCCGGGGCGGTCATCACCTTGTCGCCCGAGTGCAGGCGGACCAGGTACTCGATGGTGTTGACGATGTCTTCCTTCGTCAGCACCGAACCGACGACCTGCTCGCCCACGTGGATGCCGAGCTTCTTGTTGATCTTGTAGCGACCGACGCGCGCCAGGTCGTAGCGCTTCTCCTTGAAGAACAAGTTCTCCAGCAGGGTCTGCGCGGACTCCTTGGTCGGCGGCTCGCCCGGACGCAGCTTGCGGTAGATGTCCAGCAGCGCCTCGTCCTGGCCTGCGGTGTTGTCCTTCTCCAGGGTCGACATCATGATCTCGGAGAAGCCGAAGCGCTCCACGATCTCCTCGGTGGTCCACCCCAGCGCCTTGAGCAGCACCGTCACGGGCTGGCGACGCTTGCGGTCGATGCGCACACCCACGGTGTCGCGCTTGTCCACGTCGAACTCCAGCCACGCACCGCGCGACGGGATGACCCGCACACTGTGCAGATCCTTCTCCGTGCCCTTGTCGACACTGTGGTCGAAGTACACACCCGGCGAACGCACCAGCTGCGACACCACAACACGCTCGGTGCCGTTGATGATGAACGTGCCCTTGTCGGTCATCATCGGGAAATCACCCATGAAGACCGTCTGGCTCTTGATCTCACCAGTGTTGTTGTTGATGAACTCCGCCGTCACGAACAGCGGAGCCGCATACGTCATGTCCTTGTCTTTGCACTCATCGATCGAGGCCTTGACCTCCTCGAAGCGCGGGTCGGAGAACGACAGCGACATGGAGCCGGAGAAGTCCTCGATCGGCGACAGTTCCTCGAGCACCTCCTCGAGGCCACCGACTAGGCCGACGTCGCCGCGAGCGGCGGCGCGTTCGCGCCAATCCGGCGAACCGATCAACCAGGCGAATGATTCCGTTTGTAGATCGAGAAGTCCGGGCACCTCCAAGGGTTCACGGATCTTCGCGAAAGACACCCGCAACGGGGCTCCGGGGATTCCGGCAACTGCCTTGGTCTGGGTGGAGACTGCCAAGATGCGTCCTTCCAGCACCTCACGCGCGTCGCGTGGTGGTCCGCGACCGTCGCTTGTCTGCTACGAATTCCGCTGGTTACTACCCGAACGAAACTCGAACAGGCACCAACGGAAGTAACACCGGAAGGGTGAACTCACGAGTGCGATTCGAGGTATGGACAGGAGGCAGCCAGCGCAACGTCCAAACCTACACCCAAGTACACGGGGGTGTCAAAGTACCACCCGTGTGATCGTCCGCATGGCTGGCGCGCCGGGCCGAATTCGCTGGCTGCGTCGTGAGCCGCGGTGCGCTGGAAGCCACTGTGACAGCTGCCGCTGTTGTGAATAGCGTGACGGTTCGGGCGAAACTCGTCAAGTGGCAGACGCGCCCGGGGCACCGTCGAGATCGCCTGGCGCGCTGCGTCATCCCGGCCGATGCGATGGCCGTTACTGGTCCACGATGTCGCTGGCCAGCCAGCGTCCGTCCACCTTCTGCATGTGCAGAACCACGGGTCCGGCGACGCTTTGCTGCGCCACGCCGTCCTTGGTGGCGCTCACCACCAAGTTGACGATCAGCTCCGCGCGATCATCCGTGAGCAACGTCACAGCAATCGGATCGGCTTTCGCGTCGGCACTGGTCTGTGCCTGTTTGACGGCCGAAATGGTGGTGTCGGCGTACTTGTCCAGATCGGCGAGCATCTTTCCGGTGAGCACCTGCTTCGCCGTGTCCCGGTAGCCGTCGATGTTCTTCACGTCGTAGGCGTAGACGGTCCGCAGGGCATTGTCGGCGGCCGCCCGCACCTCTTGGGTGGCCTCGTTGTCCACGTACGCCTGATTCGACGTGTTCACACCGGGCTGCTGAGCGGCGAGCCACGCGAAACCGCCCAGCAGGACCGCGGCGATCAGCAGGGCCGCGGTGACGCCCCAGCGCGGGCGTCCGGCCGGACGCCGCCGGCCTTTCTCGCGCGACACGAGCTTGCGCCACCACGACGGCCCGGACGCCGCCGCAGGCCGCTGTTCGGCACGGCGGGTGTTCGGTTCCGCGGCGGTCCGGGCACCACTGCCCGCTACGCGCGGTTTGCGGGCCGCTGCGGGCCGCGCGGACGCGGCGCGCGCCGTTTCGGTGGTGGGCCTGCGCTTGGAGGTGACCCGGTTGACCGGTCGGCGAGACGTCATAGCGGTTCTCCTACGATCCCGGCTTCGGAGCGGCCGGCGGCTGGTCGCCCGCCGGTGCGGAGGTCTGCGCGGCGGGGCCGCCGCTCAGCAACACCGGCTGGCTGAGCGAGGAGATCTGCTCGGCCTTCCAGACGTCGCCGTCCTTGGCCACGTCGACGGTCCAGGTGTAGCGGTAATCGGCCGACGGCTTGTCCTTGCCGTTCTCGGTGACCTGCAGCACGACCAGCGCCGATGCCTTGTCCTGCTCGCTGTCGAGCGAGGTGAGCGCGGCGCCGAGCACCTTCGAAGTCATCCCGACCCCGCTCTGCCGGGCCAGCTGCTCCGCCTGGTCCTTGTTCTTCGTGGCCGAGTCCAGCAGCGCGCCGGTCATCGAAGACCTGGCCAGCGCCAGCGAGCCGGGCACATCGTCGAGGTTCATCGAGGTCATGTTGAGCGCGGCTTGGCGGGCGGCGTCCAGAGCGGTGTCGCGGGCGTCCGCGCGTGGGCCGTCGGTGAGCGCGGCCCGCACCCATCCCGCACCGAACCACGCGGCGCCGGCCAACGCGATCACCAGTAACACGGCGGAGCAGGCCGAGGCCACCCGGCCGAGCGTGGACCTGCTGGCCGGGCGCTCGGACGCGCCGCCGGTGGGCTCGGCAGTCTTCCGATCGTCCGCGTCCGGCTGTGCGGAGGGGGCGGACGTGTCCACCGCTGTCGTCACGGTGTCCGGCGTGTCCTGCGACGCCGAATCGGACCGCTTGGTCAGATCGGCGGTCACGACATCGCCTCGCCGTCGGTCGGCTCGGTCGCGCCCCAGGGCCTGATGGCCGTGATTCGCTCGCTCCAGTCACTCACGCGAGACACCCTAACGTCATTGCTCCTGGTCACCGCTTCGGCGTGACCCCCAGCAGGGTCGACAGTTGCACGGCGACCGGAGCCAGGTTCAGCTTTTCCGGATCGGTTTTGGGGTTGGAATCCCAGGGCTGGACGATGGCCGGATCGGCGTATTCGGCTCGCTCGCCACCCCGGACGGCGGTCGGATTACCGAACGGCACAAGACATCTGGCGTCTTTGTTGAAGGGGAACTCGTCGCGCGTGTCGTCGAAGTCCGGGTTCTGCGCCTTCATCTGTTCGAGAATCCGATACGTGCCCTCGTAGCCCACGGTACAGGTGGGCGGATTATTGACCTCGAGCACCAAGCCGAAGTGGCTGGTCCCGTCGCCGGGCGCGGTGGAGGATCCGCCGATCGACAGCTGCGGAAGCATCTGCAGCAATGGCTTGATCGCGTAGAACTTCGGCGAGATCGCCTGCAGCAACAGCCGCAGGTTGGCCAGGTCCTGGGTGAGTGCGCCACCGCTCTCGTCGATCAGCGCGCCGAGCTGCTCACCCGCGTCGGTTCCGGTGCCGATGAGCCTGCGCACATCGGGGTCGCTGGAGCGCAACTGGGCGGTGAGCTTGTCCAGGCCGTCGCTGAACTCGCGGATCTGCGCGGACTGCTCGGCCTGCGTGCCGAGGGCGATGCGGCCGTCCCGGACCAACTGAATGGTCTGCGGCAGCGTCGCGTGGAAGGTCTCGGTGAATTTGTTCAGCGAGTCGATCAGCACCTGAAGGTCGTCACCCTTGCCGTCGAACGCTTTGCCCAGTTCGCGGACCGTCGTGTTGAGCGCGTTCAGGTCCACCGAGCCCGCGAAGGTGTCCACGCTGGACAACAGCTCCTCGACCGACACCGGCAGGGTCGCCGAGGTGATCACGGAGTTGTCGCGCAGGTACGGGCCCGCGTCCGAGTCGGGCTGCAGGTCGACATACTGCTCACCGATGGCGGACCGATTGGCCACCACGGCTTTCGCCGACGCCGGGATCTTCGGCGAACTCGTGTCGATGACCAGATTCATCACCACGCCCTCGCCGGTGAGTTCCAGCTCGCCTACCCGGCCGACCGGGACGCCACGGTAGGTCACCTCGGCGCCCTTGTAGATGCCGCCGGTCTGCGCCGCCCGCAGCTTCACCGTGTACTCGTTGAGCCCGAACATGTGGTCGAGCCGGATGTACCTGCCACCGACGTACACCACGCCGAGTACCGCGATCACCACGAACGCGATGAGCTGCCACCGCACCAGACGGGTCATCGCGGACCACTCCCTACGCCGAGTTGCTCGAGGATCGCCCCGACCGGACCGGGCACGCCGGGTGCGGGCGGCTGCGCCATCAGCGGCGGCAGCGGCAGGATCGACACAGTGGGCCAGCCCGGACGCGGACCGTTGCCGTTGTAGTACGGATTGGTCGGGTTCACCGGCACGGACGGACCGACCGGCGGGATGTACACCGGATCGGGTTTACCCACGCCGAGGTTGCTGAGCGTGACGCCGATCTGCTGGTCCACCGACAGGAAGGTGTTCACGCTGCCACCGAAGGTGCTCTCCAGCGCCGAGTCCGGGAACGGGTAGGTCGGGATCAGCGGGACCGCCGAGACCAGATCCGGCGCGGAACGACCCAGCTCCTGCAAGGTCGGGCGCAGCGAGGTGAGGTCGCGGATCAGGTCGTCCTTCGAGGTGTTCAGCACGTCGAAGCCCGCCTGGCCGAGCCGATCCAGCTGGGCCAGCAGGGCTACCAGTTGCGGGCGCTGCTCTTCCAGGATCTTGATGCCCTGGGGCAGCTGGTCGAGGATCTTGCCGATCTGATCGGTCTGCCTGCTCACCCGGCTGCTGAGTACGTCGAGGCCGTCCAGCGCGCGGGTGATGTCGTCCACCTGCTGGTTCAGGCCGCCGATCAGCGTGTTCGCCTGCTCGATCAGCGAGCGCACCCGGTCTTCCCGGCCGCCGAGGGTCTTGTTCAGCTCGGTGACGATCGGCTGCAACTGCGCTACGCCGCCGCCGTTGAGCAGTAGCGACAGCGCGCCGAGCACCTGCTCGACCTCGGTGGCGTGCCGGGTGCGGTCGACCGGGATGACCGAGTTGTCGGCCAGTCGGCCGGGCTCCGGATCGGCCGAAGGCCGGGAGAGCTCGATGAACTTCTCGCCGAGCAGGTTCGACTGCCGAACCTCGGCGCGCGCGTTCACGGGCAGGTTCACCGACGAGTTGACCAAGGTGCGCACCGTGGCGGTCCACTGGTCCTTGCCGATGCTGATCTTCTCCACCCGGCCCACCGGCACGCCCTCGACCTTGACCGCCGACTGCGGAACGAGGTCGAGGACGTCGTCGAACTGGATGTCGATATGCATCGGGTGCTCGCCGACGTCGGCGCCGCCGGGCAGCGGCACGCTGTAGATGCCGTCGGAGGCACACGAGGTGACCAGCGTCGCGGACAGGCCGAGCGCCAGCGCCGCACCGAGACCGCGTGCGACGGAACGGATTCTCGTGCTCATCGCTCCCCTCCCTGCGACGGCGGAAGCCGGTCCGACGGCGTGCCTGGCACGGTGCCCGGCACCGGGTCACGCTGCTGGTTCTCGCCGCTGAGAATGCCGAAGGGCAGGTTCAGCGTCGGAGTCTGCACCCCGGCGGTGATCTGGTCGGTGATCTCCTTGCAGTGGTCCAGGATCGGCCGCAGCTGCCTGCCGAGTGCCTCGAACTTCGGATCGCCGGGCATCAGCTTGGACAGGTCGAGCATCTTGCACACCGCGCCGAACGGGTCTTGCGTTTCGGGGAAGTTCGCACGCATGTCGAGGGTGCCCGATTCGGCATTGTGCACGTTGATCAGGTTGCTCAACGCCACCGGCAGGACCGGCAGCAGGGCCGCCACGTCGTCGCGCTGATCGGACAGCGTCTTGGTGAGCTGGATCAGTCCTTCGGCATTGCTGGCGATCAGGCCCCGGTTGTCGTCGATGAAGCGCGCGACGTCACCCAGTGCGATCGACAGCAGATTCAGTGCCGCGCCGAGATCTTGCCGCTCATCGGCGAGGAACGTCGACAGGTCGGCCAGCTGGGTGTTGAATTGCCGCACCTGCTGGTCGTTGCGCGCCAGCATGGTGATGAAGGCCTGCAGGTTCTTGACCGTGTCGAAGATGTCGCCCCGCGCGTCCGACAGGTAGCGGGCCGCCCTGGACAACTGGGTGAGGCTGTTGGCCAGCGCCTCGCCGTTGCCCGCCAGGTTCGCCGCGCCGGTGCGCACCAGGTCGTTCACCGCGCCGTCGGCGTTGGCGCCGTTGGGGCCCAGCGCGTCGGAGAGTTCGGTGATGCTCTTGTACAGCTGGTCGACTTCGACGGGCGTGGCCGTGCGCTCCCGCGGGATGGTCGCGTCCCGCGCCATCTTCGGGCCGCCGGTGTACGCGGGGGTGAGCTGGATGTAGCGGTCCGACACGATGGAGGGCGTGATCTGCGCGGCCCGCGCGCCCGCGGGCACGTCGAACTTGCGGTCGACACTCAGCACGATCTTGACCTGATCGCCCTGCGGCTCCACCGAATCCACCGAACCGACCGGCACGCCGAGGATCCGGACGTCCGAGCCCTCGTAGATGCCGACCGAGCGATCGAAGTAAGCGGTGATCTTGGTGGTGGTCAGCCGGTTGAACAGCCACCACAGCACCACCGCGACCAGCACGGCGAGGACGACGACCAGCGCGATGCCCACCTTGGCGCCGCGGCTGGAACCGCGCACCGAGCCGACCGGATCGCTACGCCAGTTGTCCGCCACGTCAGTTACCTCCCAGAGTGCGGATCGGCTGACGGTAGCCGGGGATATCGGGCAGCGCCGGCGGCAGCACGTTGACGATCACCGCGTCGAACCAGCGTCCGGTACCCAGCACGTTGGCGTAGAGGTTGTAGAACGGCGCCGCGAGTTCCAACGTCTTGGAGATGTTCTGCTGGTTGGAGTTGAGCAGATCGATCGCGGCGCGCAGATTCTTCAGCGCCGGGCCGATCTGCTCCTCGTTGTCATGCACGAGCGCGCTCAGTTCGGTCGACACCGTCTGTGCGCCGACCAGCAACTGCTTGATGGACTGCTGCCGGATGTTCAGCTCGGCCAGCAGCTGACCGCCGTTGGCCAGCAGCCGCTCGAACTCGGCGTTGCGGTCGGCGAGTATCTGGGTGGTCTGCCTGGTCGCGGCGAACAGTTTCTTCAGCTCCTGATCGCGTTTGGCCAGCGTCTCCGACAGCCGGGCGACACCGTCGATGGAGCCGCGGATCTCCGGCGGCGTCGTCTCGAACGCCTCCGACAGCACTTGCATGCTCTTGGCCAGCTGCGCGGTGTCGATCTGGTCGATGGTGCGCGCGGCGTCGGTGAACGCGTCCACCACGTCGTAGGGCGAGACGGTGCGCGAGAGCGGTATCCGCGAACTCGGCGTGGCCGGCTTCGAGCCCCTCGGGTCGAGCGCGAGGTACTTCTGCCCGAGCAGCGTCTTGATCTGGATGGACGCGGTGGTCTCGTTGCCGATCCAGGTGTCTTTGGTGCGGAAATCCACCAGCACGCGGTCACCGTCGAGCCGGACATCGGACACCGAACCCACTTTGACGCCCGCCACCCGGACTTCGTTGCCCTTCTTGAGCCCCGCCGCCTCGCTGAATTCCGCGGTGTACTTCGTCCCCGCCCCGATGATCGGCAACCGATCCAGGAAGAAGGCCGACACCGTCACCAACAGCACGACGGCGAGGCCGAGCGCGCCCAGGAACGCCGGGCTGCGCTTGCCGAGCAGAATGCGGTCGTCCATCAGCGAGCCTTCCCATGGCAGCGCGGCGCGGCGTTGGTGTACAGCGGCTGATTGATCGTCGGCAAGCCTGCGGGCAGATTGAGCTGCGGCGCCTCGACGGCGCCCGGTCCGACGACGATGTCGATGCCGCACAGATAGAACTGGAACCAGGAGCCGTAGCTGGCGGCGCGGCCGAGCTTCTCCATCTTCAGCGGCAGGTTGTACAGCGCTTCGTTCACCTCGTCCTGGCGCTCGTCGAGGGTGCCGGTCAATTGGCTCAGACCCGCGATAGACCCTTGCAGCGTCGGGCGCACCGGGACGAGCAGGTCCGACGTCGCCGAGGTCAGGTCGGCGAGCGAGGTCACCGAGCGCCCGATCGTGTCGCGTTCCGCGTTCAGGCCGCTGATCAGCGCCTCGGTGTTCACGATCAACTGGTCGAACTGGTCGTCGCGCTGATTGACCGTGTCCAGCACGGTGGTCAGATTGCGGGTCAGCTCACCGATCACCGCGTCTTTGTCCGCGATCTTGTTGGTCAGATTCGCCGTGGTCGCGACCAGATCGTGGATGGTGCCCTGTTCGCCCTGGAAGACCTGGATGATCTCGAAGGACAGTTTGTTGACATCCTCGGCGGTCAGCGTGCGGAACAGCGGCCGGAAGCCGTTGAACAGCGTGGTCAGGTTCAGCGCGGGCCTGGTGTTCTCCAGCGGGATGGTGCCGCCCTCGTTCAGCTTTCGGCCCTGTTCTCCCGTCCCCTGCTCCAGCGCGATGTAGCGCTGGCCGACCAGGTTGCGGTACTTGATCGTGGCGGTGGTCGAGGCGGGCAGCCAATCCCGGTCGGCGAGTTCGAATTTCACCTCGGCCATGCGCTTGTCCACGATGGAGACGTCGGTGACCTTGCCGACCCGAACGCCCGCGATGCGGACCTCGTCGCCGCGATTGAGTGCGGTGACGTCGGTGAATCTGGCCTTGAACCCGGTGCCGCCACCGCTGTAGTTGGCGATGGACAGCGCCAGCATGACGGTCACGAACAGGGTCACCAGGACGAAGATGACCAGCTTGGTCAGCGGCCCGCCCAGGCCGCGCAGTTGCTGCTTCATCGCACGCTCACCTCGCTGCCGCGGAACGCGGGCGCACCGGCCCGGGTCACCCAGCCAGGCACCTGATCCGGAGCGACGCCGTTGGCCGCGCCGTAGATCGCGCCGAGCGACTGCTGCTCCATGGGCGAACCGGCGATCGTCGGCATCTTGCTCGCCGGATGCACGCCGAACTGGGGCGGTTCCAGATTTCCGATCTGCTGATCACCGGGGTTGCGACTGGGGACGGCGTAGGAGCCGTCGTTGTTCGGGCCGCCGGTGTACTGGCCGGGATCGACGCCCAACGGCATCTCGGGGATGCACCACGGACCCCTGGGGTCCAGCCAGCGCGGTTCGTCCTGGTTGGGCAGGTACTTGCCGCGGGTGTTGGTCAGTTCGATGGTCACCCGGGAGCCGGGCAGGTCGGTGCCCTTGCCGAAGATCCGGTCGATGCGCGGCTTCAGCTGCGCGAAGTTCGCCAGCGAGCAGGCGTAGTTCGGCGAGTAGTAGGCCAGCTGCTCGAGCGCGGGCCGGGAGTCGGCGGCCACATCGATGATGTTGTCGCGGTTGGCGATCAGGAAGTCGGTGGTGGTGGCCGCGGTCGGCGTCAGCGTCGCGTAGAGGACATCGATATCGGTGCGCCGCTGCACGATCGTGGCGTTGGTCGTGCGCAAGTTGTCCAGGGCCTGGATCAGCTGCGGCGCCGCGTCGGAATAGGTGGCCGCCACCTCGGCGAAGCTGCGCAGGTCCGCCTGCAGGTCCGGCAGCACCACATTGACCTGGCGGAAGGCGTCGTCCAGCTTGTCCACGGTCTCGCCGAGCGCGAAGCCCTGACCGGCCAGCGCCTGCGACAGCGCGCCCAGCGTGGCCGCGAGATCCTGCGGCGGGATGGACTGCAGCAGCGGCAGCAGGTCGTCGAGCAGTTTGCTCAGCTCGATGGCGTTGCCACTGACGTCCTGGCGCAGCGTCAGGCCGTCGGTCAGATGCTGCGGGCTCGGGTTCTCCGGGATCACCAGATCCACGTAGCGCTCGCCGAACAGCGTCTTGGGCAGCAGCCGCGCGGTCGCGTTGGCCGGGATCTGCTGCGCCTTGTCCGGATTGATGGCCAGGTCCAAGGTCACCTCGCCGCCCTCGGAACTGCTCGAGCGCACCTCGCCGACGGTGATGCCGCGCACCTTCACGTCCGCGTTGCGGGTCAGCGCGTTGCCCACGCTGTCGGTGATCAGGTCGACGTGCACGGTCCGCACGAACTGCTTGTTGTAGATCGCGATGGTGGTCCACAGAAACAGCGCGACCACGACGAAGAACGCGATCCCCAGCACCCGGATGCGAAGTTTCGCGGTCGAGCGCCAGGCCTGTGTGCGGCTCATCCGGCCACCCGCACCGTGGTGGTGGTGCCCCAGATCGCGAGGCTGAGGAAGAAGTCGAGCACGTTCACCAGGACGATCGCGGCGCGAACCGCGCGGCCGACCGCGACGCCGACGCCCGCGGGCCCTCCGGTGGCGTGGAACCCGTAGTAGCAGTGCACCATGATGATAACGAAGGCGAAGACCAGCACCTTGAGGAACGAATAGAGCACGTCCTCCGGTGGCAGGAACAAACCGAAGTAGTGGTCGTAGGATCCGCTGGATTGCCCGTTGAACCAGATGCTGATCGCCCGTGACGCCAGGAACGTGCCGAGCAGTCCGACGATGTAGAGCGGGATCACCGCGAGGAATCCGGCGATCACCCGGCTGGTCACCAGGAACGGCACGCCGGGCACCGCCATCACCTCGAGCGCATCGATCTCCTCGGAGATCCGCATGGCGCCCAGCTGCGCGGTGAAACCACAACCGACCGTGGCGGACAGCGCGAGCGCGGCGACCAATGGCGCGATCTCGCGGGTGTTGATGTAGGCGGTGAGGAAGCCGGTGAGCACCGAGCTGCCGAGCGCGTCGAGGGCTTTGAAGCCCTGCAGACCGACCACGACGCCGACGGAGCCGGACATGAACACGATGACGCCGATGGTGCCGCCGATCACCGCGAGCGCGCCGGTGCCGAAGGTCACCTCGGCGAGCAGCCGCATGACTTCCTTGCGGTAGTGCACCGCGGTCCGCGGGATCCACGCGATGGTTCGCGTGTAGAACGACATCTGCTCGCCCGCGCGGTCGATGACGTTGAGCGGCATTCGAGCGATTTCACCCGCCCGGCGCATGGACTTGGCGACCGGGGTTCGGTACGACGTGGCCATCGGTCAGGCGCCCTTTGCCGGGACGACCTGTAGGTACACCAGGGTCAGGATGAGATTCACGAAGAACAGCACCATGAATGTGATCACCACGGATTGGTTCACCGCGTCACCGACTCCTTTCGGGCCCCCCTTGGGATGTAGGCCCTTGTACGCGGCGATGACGCCGGCGAGCAGACCGAACACCGCCGCCTTGATCTCGCCGATCCACAGGTCCGGCAACTGGGCGAGGGCGGAGAACGACGCCAGGTAGGCGCCGGGAGTGCCGCCCTGCAGCAGCACGTTGAAGAAGTACCCGCCCGCGATGCCGACCACCGAGACCAGTCCGTTGAGCAGCAGCGCGACCAGCATCATGCCGAGCACGCGCGGCACCACCAGCTTTCGCACCGGATCGATGCCGAGCACTTCCATCGCGTCGATCTCCTCGCGGATGGTGCGCGAACCGAGATCGGCGGCCACCGCCGACCCGGCCGCGCCCGCGATGATCAGAGCCGTCACGACGGGAGCCGCCTGCTGGACGGTTGCCAGCACGCTGGTCGCGCCGGTGAAGGATTCCGCGCCGAGCTGTTTGATCAACGAACCGGTCTGCAATGCCACGACCGCGCCGAACGGGATCGCGACCAGCGCACTGGGCAGGATCGAGACACTCGCGATGAACCACGACTGCTCGATGAACTCCCGCCACTCGAAGGGACGACGGAATGTCTTCCGCAAAACATCGATGAGCAGCGCAAAGATATTGCCGGCCTGGGCAAACCCCGACTCCAGGGGAGTTCGCAATCGCGCCAGGGTCGAATTCACGATCGCAGATGTTACCCGTTAGTTGTGTTGTGTCGCACGGTGGTGTCGTACGAGCCGCCCTGATAATTAGCCAGGTCGCCGCTGTTGTACGCCATCACCTGCGTGTCGTCGTTCTCCGCAAGTGATTCGCGGATCGCGACCTGGGCTGCATGGGGCAGCGTGTGCATGATTTCGCGGACGCGTTCCTTGCGGCGGAGCACGCCTTGGCGCACCGGCATACCCGGGGTCGCGCGCATTTGCGGAATGATGCCCTCGACCTCCTCCGCGCCGCCGTGGTGGTGGCCGGCGTCCACCAACGCCTGCTCGCGCGCCATCTGCGCCTCGTCCTTCTCCTCGGACATACCGATCGGGCCGATCATGCGGCCGTTGAGGAACTGCTTGACCACCGGCTCCTCCGAGGTGAGCAGCACCTCGCGCGGACCGAACATGACCAGCTGGCGGCGGAACAGCATGCCGATGTTGTCCGGCACCGTGCGCGCCAGGTTGATGTTGTGCGTGACGATCAGGATGGTCGCGTCGATCTGCGCGTTGATGTCGATCAGCAGCTGGCTCAGGTACGAGGTGCGCACCGGGTCCAGACCCGAGTCGGGCTCGTCGACGAGGATGATCTGCGGATCCAGCACCAGGGCGCGGGCCAGCCCGGCGCGCTTGCGCATACCGCCGGAGATCTCGCCGGGCAGCTTGCCCTCGGCCCCGAGCAGACCGGTGAGCTCCAGCTTCTCCATGACGATCTTCTTGATCTCGGATTCGCTCTTCTTCGTGTGCTCGCGCAGCGGGAAGGCCACGTTGTCGAACAGATTCATCGAGCCGAACAGCGCGCCGTCCTGGAACAGGACGCCGAAGAGCTTGCGGATCTCGTAGAGCTCCTTGTTGGAGCAGGTGGTGATATCGGTGCCGTCGATGTAGATCGAGCCGCGCTCGGGGCGCAGAAGTCCGATCAGCGACTTCAGGAACACCGACTTACCGGTGCCAGACGGGCCCAGCAGTGCGCTGACCTCGCCCGAGGGCAACGTCAGAGACACGTCTTGCCAAATGCGCTGGGAACCGAAAGATTTGGTTACACTCTCGGTCCTGACCTCGACGCCCACGCCAACCTCCACAATTCTCAGCGAGCTGCCCACCGGCGAACCGCGCGCTCGGGTATCGCGGTGCGTCACGTCACAGTGGGTTCGGTCACTGTAACTCATGGGACAGATCGGGCACACCCCAACCTGACCGCGGAGTAACTCCGCAATCCTTTCGGTATCAGCGATAGCGGTGAGATTGCCAGAAACGCGAACGGGCGATCCCCCACAGGGGATCGCCCGTTCGGCGTGTTCGGTCGTGAACTACTTGACCGAGACCTTGGCGCCGGCCTCTTCCAGCTTCGCCTTGGCGGCCTCGGCGGCATCCTTGGCGACCTTCTCCAGGATCGGCTTCGGGGCGCTCTCGACCAGGTCCTTGGCTTCCTTCAGACCCAGGCCGGAGACGATCTCGCGGACCACCTTGATGACCTGGATCTTCTTGTCGCCGGCACCCTCGAGGACGACGTCGAACTCGTCCTGCTCCTCGGCGGCCTCGGCCGGAGCAGCGGCACCGCCGACAGCGGCGACGGCGACCGGAGCAGCCGCGGTGACCTCGAACTTCTCCTCGAACTTCTTCACGAAGTCCGACAGCTCGAGCAGGGTCATGTTGCCGAAGGTCTCGAGCAGTTCGTCAACGTTGGCCATTGTTGTTTTCCTTTCGGTAGGTGATGTCTATGCGGGCGAGTCGTGCCGCACGGGTACTACTCGGCGGCAGTTCCGCCTTCTTCGGCCTGCTTCTTCTCCTGCAGCGCGGCGGCCAGGCGGGCCACCTGCGAAGCGGGAGCGTTGAACAGACCGGCGGCCTTGCTGAGGTTGCCCTTGAGCGCGCCCGCCAGCTTGGCCAGCAGCACCTCTCGGGTCTCCAGGTCGGCGATCCGCTCGACCTCGGACACGGACAGCGGCGCGCCGTCCATGTAGCCGCCCTTGATGATGAGCGCCTTGTTGTCCTTCGCGAAGGTCTTCAGGGCCTTGGCCGCGAGGACCGGCTCACCCGTGATGAAGGTGATCGCGGTCGGCCCGACGAACAGGTCGTCGAGGCCTTCCACGCCCGCCTCGGCGGCGGCACGCTTGACCAGGGTGTTCTTGGCGACGGAGTACGTGGCGTCGGCGCCGAGCGCGCGCCGCAGCTCGGTGAGCTTGCCGACCGACAGGCCACGGTATTCCGTGACGACGGTGGCCGTCGAGCTCTTGAACTGCTCCGCGATCTCCTCGACTGCGGTGACCTTCTCGGGTTTTGCCATACTTCGCCTCCTCTCTGATTGGTCGGTTCGTATACACGAACTACCGATCAAGGGCCGGCGACAAAACAAACGCCCCGAACGCAGAGCGTTCCGGGGCGCAATAGAAAACCGAGCCGGGACATACCCGGATCAATTCCCAGCCTCGGCTCTCCCTGCGTGGGCCGCCGGCAATGTCGCCGGACCTTCGACCGAACCCATGCGGGATCGGCGACCAACGGTCTTCGGTAGAACGGATTGGGTAGCGATCGAACTCGTCGATAACTGATGTCCAATGTACCCGCATAGATTCCCATCTGCCAAAACGGGCCCCGGCGGTACGCCTGACCGAAACCTATCGGTCGTCGAATCGTTGTGCGGCGATTCGCTTTTCCGCTAGGCGCGTTCGATCACCGGAACCCGGCGGCGGTCGGTGATTTTTCTCACGACGTCGCGCTTCGCGCATACCCGGCGAGCCCGCGCAGCACGGCTACGGCGCCGGACCGGAATTCGACGTCGGCGATCAGCCCATCCGGGCCGACGTCCTCGCGCAGCACCGGCAGTCGCCGGCAGGCATCCGGATCGATGTCGGCTCCGACATAGCCGAGCACGCTACGCAGGGTCGCGGTCGCACCGTCACCGCGGCCGGCGGCCGCGACGGTGATCCAAGCGACCGGTTTGTGATAGAGATCGCCCGCGCCGACGGTCCAGTCCAGCAGGTTCTTCAGGCTGCCGGGCAAGGTGCCCGCGTATTCGGGAGTACAGAACAGTACGGCGTCGGCACGTGAAAGTTGTTCGCGTAGCGCGACGACGGATGGTTGTGCGGTGCCGTCGTCGTCCGGGTTGAAGGCGGGCAGGTCCGCGAGGCCCTCGTACCACACTGTTTCGACGCCCTCTGGGGCGACGGCCGAGGCGGTCCGCAGTGCGGCGGAATTGGTGGAGGCGGCGCGGGTGCTGCCGGAGATCAACATAACGACGGTCACCTCGAACCCCAACCACCGCGGCGGGCGGATTAGTCCGCGAACGCGCAACGGCGGGAACGCGTAATGCGTTCCCGCCGTTGTGGTCGGCTCAGCCGCTGCTTACGCCTCTTCGTCGAGGAGGTTACGGGTGCGGTTCGGGTCCACCGGGATGCCCGGTCCGGTGTTCGTCGAGACCGTCACCTTCTTGACGTAGCGGCCTTTGGCGGTCGACGGCTTGGCACGCAGGATCTCGTCCAGCGCGGCGCCGTAGTTCTCCACCAGCTTGGCGTCGTCGAAGGACGCCTTGCCGATGACGAAGTGCAGGTTGGCCTGCTTGTCGACGCGGAAGTTGATCTTGCCGCCCTTGATGTCGTTGACGGCCTTGGTCACGTCGGTGGTGACCGTGCCCGTCTTCGGGTTCGGCATCAGGCCGCGCGGGCCGAGAACACGCGCGATCCGGCCGACCTTGGCCATCTGGTCCGGGGTGGCGATCGCGGCGTCGAAGTCCAGCCAGCCGCCCTGGATCCGCTCGATCAGGTCCTCGGCGCCGACGGCATCCGCGCCGGCGGCCTCGGCCTCGGCGGCCTTCTCGCCTGCTGCGAACACGATGACGCGGGCGGTCTTACCGGTGCCGTGCGGCAGGTTGACCGTGCCGCGGACCATCTGGTCGGCCTTGCGGGGATCCACCCCGAGACGCACGGCGACCTCGACGGTCGCGTCGGTCTTGGTGCTGGCGGTCTCCTTCGCCAGGCGCGCGGCGGCCAGCGGGGAGTAGAGCTTCGCGCGATCGACCTTCTCGGCCGCGGCGAGGTACGCCTTGCTTCGTTTTGCCATGATTCTCTGTCCTGTTCGATCCGCGGCGCTCCCGGGACTCTCCGTGGTGACCCAGGCTTCCGCCTGGCGAGCCCGTCGCTCGCGCCGCTGTGTTGGTAGTTCAGACGTGGTTATCGGGCCTGGCCGGCCCTCCCACCAGGGAGCGATTCCGCTCAGCCTTCGACGGTGATGCCCATCGAACGCGCGGTACCCGCGATGATCTTGGCCGCCTGCTCGATGTCGTTGGCGTTGAGATCTTCCTGCTTGGTCTTGGCGATCTCGCGCACCTGGTCCATGGTCACCTTGGCGACCTTGTTGCGGTGCGGCTCCGCCGAGCCCTTCTGCACGCCTGCGGCCTTGAGCAGCAGCTTGGCGGCGGGCGGGGTCTTCAGCTTGAAGTCGAACGACCGGTCCTCGTACACCGAGATCTCGACCGGGATGACGTTGCCACGCTGCGACTCGGTCGCGGCGTTGTACGCCTTGCAGAACTCCATGATGTTGACGCCGTGCTGACCGAGCGCGGGGCCGACCGGAGGGGCCGGGTTCGCCTGGCCGGCCTGGATCTGAAGCTTGATGATCCCGGCGAGCTTCTTCTTCTTGGGGGGCATCTTTCTTTCCTAGGTGTTTGGTGTCCTTGCTCTTTGCAAGTCTGGTGAATCAACCCGCCGCGCGGGCCGATTCATCCCGTCGTCGACGGAACGATCTAGATCTTCGCGACCTGGGTGAACGCGAGCTCGACCGGGGTCTCGCGACCGAAGATCGACACGAGCACCTTGAGCTTCTGCTGTTCGGCGTTGACCTCGGAGATGCTGGCGGGCAGCGTCGCGAACGGGCCGTCCATGACGGTCACCGACTCGCCGACCTCGAAGTCGACCTCGATGACCGGCTTCGGCGCGAGCTCGCCACCCGCGGACTCGGCGGCCGACGCCGCGGCCGACGCCGCGGGCTTCTTCTGCTGCTGGGCGGCCGGGACGAGGAACTTCACCACGTCGTCGATGGACAGCGGCGACGGACGGGAGGTGGCACCGACGAATCCGGTGACACCGGGGGTGTTGCGCACCGCGCCCCACGACTCGTCGTTGAGTTCCATGCGGACCAGGATGTAACCGGGCAGCACCTTGCGGTTGACGTGCTTGCGCTGCCCGTTCTTGATCTCGGTGACCTCTTCGGTGGGCACCTCGACCTGGAAGATGTAGTCCTCCAGGTCCAGGTTCTGCACGCGGGTCTCGAGGTTGGCCTTCACCTTGTTCTCGTAGCCGGCATAGGAGTGGATCACGTACCACTCGCCGGGGGCGCGCCGCAGCGCTGCCTTCATCTCGGCGACCGGATCGGCGGGCTCGGCATCGACGGGGGCGGCAGGGGCGGCGGACTCAGCGGGCTCAGCGGGCTCCGATTCCTCGACCGCGGGCTCGTCGGTCGCGAACTCCTCGACGGAGTCGGTGGGCTCGGCCACCGCGTCGTCGGCCGGGAACTTGTCGTGTGTGTCGTTCTCCGGGGTGCTCACTGGGGCACTCGCTTCCTGTGTCGTCACGTACATCCTCTGCGTGCCGGGCCGGGCGCACGGCGAAATCGCTTCCACCCGTGTCCGACCCGGGATCGGCTACCGGCGTCGGCGTAGTTCAGCTAGCCGAACAGCCAGTTGACACCCTTGATGAACGCCAGATCCAACCCGCTGATGTACGCGACCATGAAAATCACGAACACCAGAACAACGCTCGTATAGGTGACCATCTGCTTCCGGTTGGGCCAGATCACCTTGCGCAGTTCCGCGATGACCTCACGCAGGAACTTGATCAAACGCTTGAACGGATTGCCCGTCGTCTTGCGTTCGGCCCGATCGGTTGTCTTGGCTGCCTTCCGCGACGGACGGTCGAGCGTGGCGATGGTGCCCGTATCGACCTGCGAGGACGCAGTGCGGGTCCGCCGGGCGGATCGCTTTCCGCTCGGTCGTGTCGCTGCGGCGGTGTCGTCGCCCTCGTCGGCGGCATGTGCGCCGCGGCGAGTGTCCCGCTCGTCGCTCACGCCTTCTCCTCGCTGCGCTCGGTGCCGCCGTGCGCGATGCGCGCTGTGCCAATGGCTTGCTCGCTACGCTCGCTCACGTCGATCCTCTCTCGTCGCTGGCATCCAGGGCAGGGGCGACAGGACTTGAACCTGCAACCTGCGGTTTTGGAGACCGCTGCTCTGCCAGTTGAGCTACGCCCCTTCGGTCGGACGATATTGGCTGTCCAACCACTGTTCGATATTCAGTTATGCCTAGGTGTCACACAACACGCGCGCCACTCCGGCAGTTGCCGGCCCCTTGGACGATCCTCGCGGACCGCCTGGAACCAGCCCCTCAGAGCAGCGCGCAGCGGCTGGCGACCCCAGAAACCTGAGTGTACGTTACCGTGCGCGCCATTAGCCAATCCGGGCCGCCGTTGCTGGTCAGGTCAGTTGCACCGTCGCGGTGGCGCGGCCGAAGATCTTCTTCCCCGCCGCCTTCGCGACGATGGCCACGACCGCGGTCCTGGTCTCCGGATCGACCGATTTGACCTTACCGGTGTACTCGATCTCGGCGGCCTCGTCGGAGCCCACGTAGACCGGGCTGGTGAAGCGGACGTTGTACTCCTTGACCGCTCCCGGATCGCCGAGCCACGAGGTGACGAACCCGCCACCGAGACCCATGGTCAGCATGCCGTGCGCCACGACGTTCTCCAGGCCGACGAGCTTCACCACCTCGTCGCTCCAGTGGATCGGGTTGGCGTCGCCGGAGACGCCCGCGTAGTTCACCAGATCGCCGCGGGTGAGCCGGACGATGCGCGCGGGCAGCTCGTCGCCGGCCGAGACGTCCTCGAACCGGATGGCCTGCTTCGTGCGCACCCCTTCCGCGGGCGGTACGACCGCCGCGGGCGCCTCGGACACCGCGAGCGAGCTGCGCGGGTGGTGCCCCGGCGCGTCCTCGTCGATGCCGTGCATCAGCACGTTGCGGACGGCGGCGTTGAGATTCGGGTCGATGTCGCCGCCGCTGCGGCCGACGAGAGTGGTGTAGGTGGTGAGCACGAGCTCGTCGTTCTGCGCGGTGACGATGTTCTTGGTCACGATGATGTCGCCACCGAATGCCTGCCGGAACGAGTGCAGGTGGACATCGCAGGTGAGCTGGTCGCCGACCCTGATCGGGCGATGGAATTCCAGGATCTGGTCGGTCTGCATGATCTGGCTGAGGTCGTAGCCGGTGACGACCTCTTCGAACAATTTGCGCTGCGCGAGAATGCCGACCAGGGAGATGAAGGTGACCGGCGCGAGCAGGTTGTCGTACCCGTACTCCTGCGCCGCGTCCTCGTCCCAGTGCACCGGGTGGTAGTCCTGCACGGCGCGGGCGTACTCACGCACCTTCTCGCGGCCGACCTCGTAGTAGTCGTCGACGCGGTAGTGGTGACCGACCATCGCCGCGGCGTTCGCCGCGGGGTCGAACTTCTCGCCCGTCTGGACCGCTTCGTGTGTACCGGTGTTGATTGTCACGGGAGGACTGTACCTATCTGACCCCGTCACCCGGAGTCTGCGGAGCGCTCATTACCGCACCCACACCGTGAAAATGCGTCAGGGCCGGACAGTTGTCCGGCCCTCGCGGTGCCACGGCCCGAGATACCGGGATGCGACTCCCGGCGCTACACCACGCGGTAGTTCACGCGTGGAGGACTAGCGGGATTCGCGGTGCGCCCGGTGCGTGCCGCAGTTCGGGCAGAACTTCTTCAGCTCCAGCCGGTCCGGGTCGTTGCGCCGGTTCTTCTTGGTGATGTAGTTGCGGTGCTTGCACTGCTCGCAGGCCAAGGTGATCTTTGGCCGGACATCGGTGGACTTCGCGGCCACGATATGCCTTCTTTCCGGTACCTGATGGTCTTGTATCGGTTGTGGTAGCGATGGCCGGACTTGAACCGGCGACACAACGATTATGAGTCGTTTGCTCTACCGACTGAGCTACACCGCCACGGCGTCGCATTGCCATGGTGCCGAGCCCGCACTACGGGAGCGATGCCGAGTCGGTCACCACCGGCAATCCGGCGAGCCCCCTAACGGAATCGAACCGTTGACCTTTTCCTTACCATGGAAACGCTCTGCCGACTGAGCTAAGGGGGCATGACTACTTCCGCACCGAGCCCCAAGCACTCGACCTCAGCGCGGTGAAGTCTTGAACGAGGTTACACACTCACCGGTCTCAGCGCCAAACCGCGTGGTCAGAAGGGCTTTCTCGTCGCAAAAATCGCAGCGTTTTCGCGGCGCCGAACCCGGTCAGTGCGGCTTCAGTGACGCAGCTGTGCACGGACACGCGTGCGGCAAGCGAAAGACGTCGGTCACTCGCCGCACGCGTGTCGATAAAACACGCGTGACCAACGCAACCACCGGAAAGCGGTCCGGGGGCGAGGCCCCGCCGGGCGGGGCGTGGGGGTTGCATCTCCACAAGACAAACAAAGTGAGCCCTGTACGCGCTTTTTCGCGTACAGGGCTCACTCAGCGAACGACGGTGGCAGGTGTAGGATTCGAACCTACGTAGGCTTTCACCGACAGATTTACAGTCTGCTCCCATTGGCCGCTCGGGCAACCTGCCGTTCGCGCATTGTTTCGCGCGCTGAGCAGAATACATCGAACCCACACCCTGAATGCAAACCGGCTGGCTATCGGCCCTGCGACACGACTACCCTCGGGTCTCCGGGTAGAACTGACGATGGCTGGAAGCGTCCCGCTCAGCTCACCCGTCGGACCGTCAGAACAGGAGCGCAGCGTGGCTGATTCGTCTTTCGATGTCGTGAGCAAGGTCGACCGGCAGGAGGTCGACAACGCCCTGCATCAGGCGGAGAAGGAACTCGGCACCCGCTACGACTTCCGCGGCACCGGCGCGTCGATCGAATGGTCCGGCGAGGACAAGATCGTGCTCACCGCGGAGGCGGAGGAGCGGGTCAAGGCCGCGCTGGAAGTGTTCAAGGAGAAGCTGATCCGCCGCGACATCTCACTGAAGGCGTTCGACGCGGGTGAGCCGGTTTCCTCCGGCAAGGTGTATAAGATCACCGGCTCGCTGGTGCAGGGCATCGACTCCGAGCACGCGAAGAAGATCTCCAAGAAGATCCGCGACGAGGGCCCCAAGGGAGTCAAGGCGCAGATCCAGGGCGACGAACTGCGGGTGAGCAGCAAGAAGCGCGACGATCTGCAGGCCGTGATCGCTCTGCTGAAGGGCGAGGATTTCGGGATCGCGCTGCAGTTCGTCAACTACCGCTGAGCGGCGGGACGGAGCGCGGCCGGGTCGGTCGCGTTCAGCGTTTCCACGAGGGTGTCCTCCTCGTAGGTGAAGTGGGTTTCCAATTCCATCGCGAGACGGTCGAATTCGGTGAGCAGCCGTGCCGGGTCGCCCGGCTCCGTGGCGTCGAGGAGTGTCCGCAACGCGGTCAACGCGCCGGCGACGACGCCGTGTTCGCGATTGAGCCGGTCGATCACCGCAGCGAGTTCGGGATACAGCCGGACCAGGGTGGCGAAGACGCCGTCCTCGCTGTTGTGATGTTCGCCGAGCGCACCGCAGAACGCGAGGCAGTGGGCGCGCAGATCTTGCGGCAGGACCGGCCTGTCCACCACGCCCGGTGCGCGCAGGTGCCGCTCGAGACCGGTCCGGACGGCGGCGAGGTCCCGACGCAATCCGGCATGAACGTGGCGAAGGTGATCGCCGATGGCCGCCGCGCGCTGTTGCGCGGGCGCGGCCGCGTCCGGTGACCCGGCCAGTGCTGTCGCGCCGGCGACACCCACCGCCGCGGTAGCGGTCGCGCCCGCTCCCAGCAGAAAGCGGCGCCTGTCCGCCCCGCTCCGTGCAACCGGCTCCAGCGCGACCACGGGGATGGTCCGATCGGTCGCCGCTCGATAGGCGGCGAAGGCCGGATCGTCGCTCGCTTGGGCGGCATGGTGGCGGTCCCGCTCGGCGCCCTCGAGCACTCGGGCGTTCGCGGTGTGGGTCTCGATCCGCTCCCCCACTCCGATCTCCACGGTCACCTCCGGATTCGCCCGCACGTTGTGAAACCAGGCGGGATGGGTGTCCGCGCCCGCGTTGGACCCGAACACCAGGACGCGCGCGCCGTCCCGGCGGTAGACGACCGGCACGGTGTGCTCGCGTCCGGTTCTCGCTCCGACGGTGGTGAGCAGCATCAGCGACGCCCCCTCGAACATTCCGCCGACTCTGCCCGCGTTCGCACGGAACTCCGCGATGATCGCCTTGTTCAACTCCCCCGGCCGCACCTGCTCCGGATCGGTCATGTCCGTCATGTTCGCTGCCCCTTTCACGGCGCGACGCACACACCGCGACCGCCGGTTATAGCCTGATGATGAAGTCACATTTTTGCTTTGCAAGCAAAAATGTTTTGTAAGCAAAGGCTACGAAGGGGCGGCCGGCATGTCAACCGAGGAGAGGCCCGGACTCGGCGTGGACGAAGGCATCCGCACGCTGCTACTGCTCATGCCGCGCGTGGTCGGGCGGGCCAAGAAACTGGGGGTTCCGAGGGAACTCGAATCGTTCTCGCTCGCCCCTCGGCACTTGTCGCTGCTGGCCAACCTGGTGTTCGACGGACCGACCACGGTGACCGACCTGGCGGCCCGGCTCGAGGTGGCGCCCACGACGGTGAGCTTGATGGTCGGCGAACTCAGCAAGCAAGGCGTGCTCGAGCGCGGCACAGACCCGGACGACCGGAGACGCACGATCGTCGCCATCGCACCGGCGCACGAGAAGTCCGTGCACAAATGGCTGGGGCGCAGCGCTCGGGCCTGGCGTACGGTGCTCGAGCCGCTCACCGCGCAGCAACGGAAACTGTTCGTCGACACGTTCCGCGCGTACGAAGACCAGCTGGCTTCGGACGACTGACGCTGCCGGAACTCAGTACCGGCGCGGGCCGCCTGCCATCTCCTCCAGCCGGGCGATGCGTTCGTTCATCGGCGGGTGGGTGGAGAACCAGCGCGCGACCTTCTCGCCGGGACGGAACGGGTTGGCGATCATCAGATGCGACTGCGCCGCCAGCCGGGGCTCAGGCGGGAGGGGGGCGGTGTGGACGCCGCGTTCGATCTTCCGCAGCGCCGACGCGAGCGCCAGCGGGTCGCCGGTCAGCTCGGCGCCGGACTGGTCGGCCTGGAACTCGCGCGAACGCGAAACGGCCAGCTTGACCAGCGACGCGGCGATCGGACCGAGCAACGACACCAGCAGCACGGCGAGCAGGTTCGGGCCCTCCCCGTTGCGGTTGCCGCCGAACATCGACATGTACACGGCCAGGTTCGCCACGCCCGAGATGACCGCCGCGAGCGCGCCCGCGATCGAGGAAATGAGGATGTCGCGGTTGTAGACGTGGGAGAGTTCGTGGCCGAGCACGGCCCGCAATTCCCGTTCGTCGAGGATTTGCAGGATGCCGCTGGTGCAACAGACCGCGGCACGGCGTGGATTCCGTCCGGTGGCGAAGGCGTTGGGCGCGTTCGTCGGGCTGATGTACAGCCGGGGCATCGGCTGCCGCGCGATGGTGGCCAGCTCACGCACGATCCGGTACATGACCGGGGCTTCCAGCTCGCTGACCGGCTGCGCGTGCATGGCCTTCAACGCGATTTTGTCGCTGTTGAAATACGCGTAGGCGTTCATGCCCACCGCGAGCAGGATCGCGACGATCAGGATCGTCGGGTTGCGGAACAGCGCACCGATGAACACGATCATGGCGGACAGGCCCACCATCAGCGCGAAGGTCTTCAGCCCGTTCGCAAACCCGTGCCCGTGCATACGTCTCCCTTGCCGCTCCCCCGTTCACCGAGTCGCCTTACAGCAGC
Source organism: Nocardia sp. NPDC057455 (assembly GCF_042802775.1). Classification (NCBI taxonomy): domain Bacteria; kingdom Bacillati; phylum Actinomycetota; class Actinomycetes; order Mycobacteriales; family Nocardiaceae; genus Nocardia; species Nocardia sp. NPDC057455. The sequence goes on from NZ_JBHVDM010000089.1 coordinate 24,490, forward strand.
TCAACGAAAGAAGCTTCAGGCAAAGTTCCGGTGAATCCCGCACCGCGGCGAAAACACGATCTCAACCCACGCGTTCGATGGTGTAGCGGACCAGCCGCTCCAGCGCGTCGTTGGCCGGGCCGTCGGGCAGGGCGGACAGCTCGGCGTAGGCGAGGTCGGCGTAGCCCTGCAATTTCTCCTTGGCCAGCGCCATACCGCGGGAGTCGGCGAGCAAGGCGAGTGCCTCGTCTACCTCGTCGTCGGTTTCCAGTGGACGGGCCAGCAGCTTGCGCAGGCGGTCACCTTCGGCGCCCTCCTCGCGCAGCGCGTACAGCACCGGCAGGGTGTGCACGCCCTCACGCAGGTCGGTGCCGGGTGTCTTGCCGGACTGCTCGGACGCGGAGGAGATGTCGATGATGTCGTCGGAGATCTGGAAGGCGGTGCCGACCGCGTCGCCGAGACGGGCCAGCCGTTCCACGTGCTCCGCGTCCGCGCCGGAGAAGGTGCCGCCGAAACGCCCGGCCGCGGCGATGAGCGAACCGGTCTTCTCCCACACCACGCGCAGGTAGTGCTCCACCGGGTCCTGGGATTCGCGTGCGCCCATGGTCTCGCGCATCTGCCCGGTGACGAGTTCGGCGAAGGTCTCGGCGATGATGCGCACCGCATCGGGGCCGAGGGTGGAGGTGAGCCGGGAGGCGTGCGCGAACAAGTAGTCGCCCGCGAGGATGGCGATGTTGTTCCCCCACCGCGAGTTGACGCTAGGGGCGCCGCGGCGCATGGAGGCCTCGTCCATAACGTCATCGTGGTACAGCGTGGCCAGGTGCACCAGTTCGACCACGGTGCCCGCGGTGATCAGGGCGGGATCGGTGGGGCGCGGGCCGAGCTGTCCGGTGAGGATCGTGAAGAGCGGACGGAAGCGCTTGCCACCGGCCCTGGCCAGGTGCAGCGCGGCTTCCTGAAGGAATTCCGCACCGTCGGACAGCTCCTCGACCAGGAGTTTCTCCACTTCGGCCAGGCCGTCGCGCACTGTGTCGGCCAGCTCGACGTCACCGAGGTCGACCCCGGCCACGACCGTGTTCACGTCGCCCGCGGCTGAACTGTGCCCGCCGTGCGCCGTGTCCATGATTCGCTCGCTGCGCTCGCTCATGGCCGATGTGCTCATTTCTTCTCCCAGCGATGCGTCCGACCCCACGGTAGAGAACCTAGCGTGTCCCCGTCGGATGGCCCATGAACACCGTCACTCTGTGGTGTATCGACCACTCTCGCGTCGCGTCGCCGGTGATCGTCCACGACGCGAGCGCGGCCGCCGTCGACATGGGCGAGCGGGCCCTGCGAGTATGGAGCGCATGGGTGCACCGGAAGCGAGTCCCGCGGGCGACGAGGACGCGTTGCCCAGCCGAGCCGAGGTGCTGGTCGTCGGCGCGGGCCCGGCCGGATCGGCGTCGGCGGCTTGGGCGGCGCGGGCGGGACGGGACGTGGTGCTCGTCGATTCCGCCGTCTTTCCCAGGGACAAGACCTGCGGCGACGGGCTGACCCCGCGCGCGACCGCCGAACTGGAGCAGCTCGGCCTCGGCGAATGGGTGCGCGCGCACATCGTCAACCACGGCCTGCGGATGGCCGGGTTCGGCCGCGAGGCGCTGTTGAGCTGGCCGGGCGGATCCTTCCCGACTTACGGAAGCGCGGTTCCGCGAACCGAACTCGACGACAAACTGCGCGAGACGGCGATGAAGTCCGGCGCGCGCATGGTGGACGGGACGAAAGTGGTCGACGTCACCCGCGAGGGTGACCGGGTCACCGGCGTGACAGTGCGAACAGCCGACGGCACGCGCACGATCGCCTGCCGGACGCTGGTGGTCGCCGACGGGGTGCGTTCACCGATCGGGCGGTTGCTCGGGCGCGTCTGGCATCGGCAGTACGCGTACGGCACCGCGGCGCGGGCCTACATCAAGTCGGGCCGTAGCGACGATCAGTGGATCACCTCGCATTTGGAATTGCGTGACGCCTCCGGCGAGCTGGTTCCCGGTTACGGCTGGGTGTTCCCGCTGGGCAATGGCGAGGTGAACATCGGGGTCGGGTCACTGGCCACGGAACGCCGGCCCTCGCACATCGCGTTGAAGCCCTTGCTCGCGCACTACACCGCGCAGCGCACGCAGGAGTGGGAATTCGAGGGCTCGCTGCGCGCGGTGGCCTCGGCACTGCTGCCGATGGGCGGGGCGGTCTCGAACGTCGCGGGACGCAACTGGGTGCTGATCGGCGACGCCGCGGGTTGTGTGAACCCGCTCAACGGCGAGGGCATCGATTACGGCTTGGAGGGCGGTCACCTGCTGTCCGAGCTGCTGGACGAGCCCGACCTCACCGCGATCTGGCCGCAGGTGCTGCGCGACCGCTACGGACGCACGTTCTCCGTCGCCCGCCGGATCGCGGGCCTGGCCACCCACCCGCGCATGGTTCCGCTGGGCGGTCCCCCCGTCTTGCGCTCGAAGTACCTGCAGCGCACCGCCGTCCGGGTGATGGGCAACCTGGTGACCGACGAGGACGTCGACCTGACCGCACGGGCCTGGCGGATGGCCGGCCGGGCGTCGCTGCGTTTCGACGAGCGTCCGCCGTTCGCCTAGGAACGGGGATGGTGCGATGGGCGAACAGCGAGCGCGCGGATTGCCCGCGCTGTATCTGCTGCCGCATCTGCGCCGAGCCAAGGACCTGGCGGACCGCCATTATGCCGAGCCGCTGAATCTGGACGGGCTGGCGGCGGCCGCCGGGGTGTCGAAATACCACTTCCTGCGCGCGTTCGCCGCGGTCTACGGCTTGACTCCCGCCGCGTACCTGGCCGAGCGGCGCATCGAACGCGCCCAGGATCTGCTGCGCGCGACCAATCTCACCGTCACCGAGGTGTGCATGCTGGTCGGATACAGCAGCCTCGGTTCGTTCAGCAGCAAGTTCCGGCAGCTGGTCGGCGTCACGCCGTCGGAATACCAGGCGAAGTTCGCCGACGGCGCTCCGCGCATCCCCGGCTGTTTCGTCTTCATGCACGGGCTGTCCGACCGCAGACCGCCCGGCTGAGCGAACGGCGCAATTTCGGAGAAGCCGGTGGTGGGGCACGGGCCATAGCGTTGCCCGCATGACGACGATTACGAACGTTTCCCTGGTCACGGTGTACGTCACGGACCAGGATGCGGCCAAAGAGTGGTACATCGACAAGCTGGGGTTCGTGGAGACCGCCGACGTCACGATGGGCGACAACGGTTTCCGCTGGGTGACCATCGCCCATCCCGCGCACCCGGAGCTGGAGATCACGCTGATGATCCCGGGCCCGCCGCTGGACGAGCACTACGCCGACGCCGTGCGGCGAGCGCTGGCCAACGGCACACACGGCTCGCTCGGCCTGCGAACCGAGAACTGCCAGAAGACCTTCGAGGAGCTGACCGCCAAGGGGGTGGAGTTCGTTCAGCCGCCCGCCGAACGGCCCTACGGGACCGAGGCGGTCGTCCGGGACAATTCCGGGAACTGGCTGGTCCTGGTGGAGCGGAAGGAATACTCACCGCAGGACTTCGCCTAGGACGCGACGGTGTTGCCCCGGCGCGCGCCGGGGCAACACCGGTGTTCATGCGGTCGGCTTCGCCGACAGCCACTCCTCGATGAATTTGCGCTCGCTGTTGAGC
>NZ_JBHVDM010000090.1:0-27737 GCF_042802775.1 Nocardia sp. NPDC057455
ATTATTGTTATTATTATTATTGTTGTGATCGCCGGCGTTCTTGTTGTCGACGTTCTCGGCCTGTTGCTGATACTTCTTCGTCGCGTCCCCGTATACCTTGTCCCATTCTTCGACAGCATCGTCGATGGCTCGGACGTAGTACCTCTGCTCCGCTTCCGCAGTCAGGAACCATTTGTCGTGACTGCCACTGTTCTCATCCGTATTCTTCTCGTATACGGGAATCTGCATGTCGGAAGTAGGCGGACCTCCGGAGCCTTCCGTGAGCTGGTTGCCGGTGCGCGTGAGACCCGAAGGCTCATACTTGAGATCGTCGTTCAGTTCGTTCATGATCCGCACGAGCGCCTTGAACGCATCGGAACCCGTGATCTTGGAGTCGTACGTGGTACTCGTGACGTCTTTATGATCGCCGGTGTACGTGTTCTGCCGCTTTTCCAGCTGTTCCTTCAAATCCTTGTGCGCGGTTCTGACGCCAGACCAGCCGTCCGCGGAGGTGACCTGCTCACCGTCGAGCACCTGCGTAAAGTCGGGTGCGGCCTTCGGATTACCGAGACCGAGCGTATCGAAATCCCACTGCATGGTGAACTCGGTGTCCTTGATCAGAAGCTTCAGCGCCTCGCTGGCCCCTTTCGGCTGATACAAGTCGACATACTGCGCATGCTTTTTCTCACTTTTGAATTTTTCGAAGCCGTAGTCTTCGTATTCGACTTTCGCGGCGTCGTCCTCTTTGCCCTTCTTGACTTTCAGGTAGTCGTCCGGGTTTCCGCTTTCCAGCGCTTTGACGAGATCCTTGTATTCGGGTTTGCCCTTGAGGTCACCGGCATCCTTGAGGAGCTGTTCGAACAAAGTGTATTCATAACTGTCGGAATGCTTGACGTCCCGAAGCCGGTCGAACGCTTCCTTGAACTCGGTCGAATTCAGGCCGGCCAGCTTGTCCAACGAATGCTTGGCCTGGTCGTCCTGGAAACCGACGCTATCCCAACCCGCTGCTTCGTAGTCTTTTTTGATCTGACCGACGACGTCGTCTACCTTGCTCATAAGGCTCTCCTCTGCTCACCGGAGCTCTCGGACCCCGCCGGACCACCCAACAATCCAGCAACGGAGGGGGGAGTTCCGCCGTGGCCGATGGAACTCACACCGCGAGTGCCGGCCTCGACCCCGGGGGCGAATACGGCATCGGGAACTGCCGCGCTCCTGCGGGGCGTCTCGGTCGCCACGACACGCGCTGCCGCCGGCAGCAAAGGGTGTTCTGCTATCTGACCGTACGCATACAGCGCATCCCGCAGAGTTTGTCGATCGGGCTCGCCCGCGGCGAGCAACAGCAGCAGCTCGTCAGCACGGCGATCGAATACCATGCCGCGCTGGATTTCGGTACCGGTTACATTCAGGGAAACGCCGCCGACAGGCATGTGAGACACATCGATCCGCCGTGCCTGCAGTGCGGCCGCCGTCATTGCATCACCAACTCGTATCTCGTCCCACCAGTGCGCCGGGATGGGCAGACCGGCATGCAGCGCATCGAGGATCGGGGCACGGTGAAAGGAACTCTCCCCGCCGATCCCAGCGATCGCGGTGCGTACCCGCGCATCCGCCGCACGCGCCAATTCGATGCACTTGTCCCGTATTTCCGCCTCCGGTACCGCCGAGGCCTGCGACAGCGACTCGTCCGACCCGGCCAGCGCGAGCCGGTCGAGCAGTCCGATCCCCGGGGAGGTGAGGTCGACGGCGCATTCGGCGGCGGACACCCGATCCTCGATCGCGACATCGTCACCGAGTGCCATGCGCAGGTTGTCCGGTATGGCTGTGGACGACACCAGGGCACTGATGCGCCCGGCCCTGCGCCGGCTCACCGACAAGAAGAATTCGGCGAGCATTCGGGCCGGGTCGGCGGTCCCTTCCAGAGCAGCGACGGTCTCCCGGTCCGCAGTGCCGAGAATAGTGGTCCACCTCCACGGTATGACGACCTCCGCAGGGAGGAATAGTCCCGGCGGCAGCCAGCCACGGCCCTCGGTGGAAGTCAGCAGAACCAAGGGCCCAGCCGAAGTCCGCCCCACGCCCACTCCCCAGTCGAGATTCGGGGCCGAATCTCCTACCGCGGACAGAACCCCGGCAAGCAGGGTGCGAGCGAGTGCCAGGTCGTCTTCGGCCCGCTCGCCCACCGATAAAGACGGGTGGGCGCGCCGATTCTCGGCCGTGTGAAGCGCTGCCGCGAACGGGCCGGCCGGGAGTGGAGCGGGCGGTCGAACGGAGGCATCCGCACCACTTCCAGGAACGGGTCCCTGACTCGGGCCCGCCATGACCGGTGCGAGCATTCCTTCCCTTGCGGCCGCACCACCGTTCGGGTCGACCGCAGTGTCGGAGACACCGCTTGTCGGCAGCGGATCGACCGATCTTTCGACTCCACCGGGGTCGGACACATCAGCGGCATCGGGCTCCGACACGCCGGACATGAAAGGCATCGCGCCGGTCGGTGCGGAGACTCCGGACGGCACAGCACCGTAGGGCTGCGGCGCCGACGCGGCGGGCGGCACCTGCGCGGCGGGCGGCACCGGCGAGGGATCGAGGTTCCCAGTTCGACCCGGCGTCTCAGACGCAGTTGGTGTAGTGGTAGAGGGCTGCTGCGGCGGCTGAGAGCCGTGGCTGATCGGCGCCTCGGGGCCGGGTTCCACCGGCGTCGGGCGATCGTCGGCTGCGCCCGGCGCCGGACCGCCCCGAGGCGCTCCATCGAAGCCACCCGCATGGCTGATTTGCTGCCCGCCGGAATTGTCGGCATTTTCGAGCGCTTCGGCAGCCGCGAGCAATTCGTCGCGCGTACGCTCATGTTTTGTGGCGAGACGCTCCGCGGACTCGTGACGCCTGTTGTAATAGTCCACCAAAGCCGCGCGCACCGGGTCGGCGATCATGCCATACGTGGGTTCGAACTCGGCGAGCCAGTCATGTGGGATTTCGCCCCACTTCCGGATGTCCGCCGCGAGCAGATCGTGCTGCTCGGCGATGCTGCGCAGCTGATCTGGCTCAACATCCAGGTAATTGGGCATGCTCCGTCGATCCCTCCCGCCTGCTATCTCGCGTTTATTGTTCCGCCTTCCCAAAGTTGGGGACCGGATCGCTGCCGGTTTGCCACTCCGCCATGACGTCAGCGAAGGGCCGCGGCAGGTTCTCGGGGTTGTTCATAGCGAAATGGTATTGCCGTCGGGCATCTTCGGCGCTCTCGGTGATAGCGGCCATGATTTCGGCGGCAAGTTCCTGATTGGCAAACCGGGCGCAGGTTCCGGGCGCCAGGTAGAGATCCCGCAGCCGTCCCTTCGCGTCGACCTCGGGTATGACCAACCCACTGGGGGATGGGCGGCGCGCGACGATCGCATCCGCGCGTTCGCGCATGTCAGCGATGCGGTGCCGCAGCTCCCTGGCCATGCTGAGTCCCGCGCGGACGTTGGGGTGGACTTCTCTCATGAATCCTCACTCATCCGCGGGGCAGAACGCCCGCTTGTGCAGCGACCGCCCAGCCGCCCCTGACTCGTACAAATCTCGGCAACGCCGTCGCCTAGCGCCCCGGCCGGCCACCTCCAGAATGCGGCACCCCGGCAGACCATTATTCCCATCAGCGGGAACCGCTCATACTCGGGTCGGCACTGGCTTCCCGCAGATGAGACCACTAGATCCGTGAGGCCCCCATCGACTCGTTCACCACCGACTTCGGCGGCATCCGGCGCGCCGTCCCGCGGGCAGTCCACCGCATGCCCTCCGCGTTTCCCTCCGCACTACTCGGCTCCGGCCAGCCGTTGACTCTGCGCGGCGCGGGGCACTCCTGTGATGGACAGACCGTCACCGATGGAGACATGCTCGTCACCTACGCGCCGGAGGCCGCTGCTCAGCAAGTGCGGGACCTCGGTGACGGCCTGATCGAGGTTCCCGCCGGGATGAGCTGGTACGGCTTGGAGCGACATCTCAATCGCCGCGGCGCGGCAATTCCTGTACTTCCCGACTACCTGCACATGTCGGTGGGTGGCACCCTCTCGGTCGGCGGCATCGGCATCGGCTCGATGGGCTACGGCATGCAGGTCGATCACGTGGAACGAATCCAGTTGATCGATGGAACCGGAACCAGCCGTTGGTGCTCACGCACCGACCATCCCGAGCTGTTCCGGTTCGCGCTCGGCGGTCTGGGCACGGTCGGGTTGATCGAACGGGCGGTGCTGCGCACGGTGCCGTACCACCGCGAGACCCACCTACACCGCACACGGCACGACACATTGAACGACCTCGTGGAGCACACCGAACGGATCGCGCAGCGCGATGATATCGATGTGTACTACGCGTCGGTGCGATCCGGCATGATCCACTCCGCCACCGGATGGCACGGCAGCGGTCCAGAGCGATGTGGCGGCGAGGACTGTGCGATTGTCTCCGATCTGTCGTTGCGCGGAAACTACGGCACCGCGCGGACCGTTGCTCCGCCCCCCGACCATGTGCGCCTGTGCACCGACTACCTCGTGCCCGCAGGCACGTTCGCGCCGATGCTCGCGGCCGTAAATGCATCACGACACCGAGTTCCATCGAACCGCGGACTCGACATGTGGTGGATTTTGATCGTGCGCCGCCCCTCCGACGCGGTCCAGTTCCCCTTCACGCCGGTCGGCACGGCCCCCGTCTCGATCGGGGTGGGCTTGTACACGTCGGTACACCGCGACCCGGCCGCAGTTGCCGCAACTCGAACCGTGTTCCGCGGCCTTCTGGAGCGTTGTCTCGACTTGGGCGGCCGTCCCTACCTCTATGGGTCCAACGACCTCGACCCCGCGCTGACCGAGCGACTTTACGGCACCGACTTGAGTCGGCTCGCACAGCTGCGCTCGGCCCATCGCCTGGAACATGTCAACGCACACCTCCCGCTCGCGCGGGCGGCCCTCGCCGGACCGGTCCTCAGCTCTTCGTCTCCCGCAGCGCCCATCCGGAACGATCAATGCCGACCATGACCTCGTCTGGAGCCGCAGGAGACTACCTGGTCGACTTGGCCGAGCGGTTGGCTTTTCACTGCGATCCTGCGCCGATCCGCGCCATCATCGAACGCGCCTGTGGAGGGCAACTCCACGAGCGAGGGCCGGATGGACACCGAGCCAGTCTGCTGACCGTCTCCGGCCTTCCGTTCGAAGCGAGTGTGTCCGGCAGTCGAGGCAAGGTGGCGCCTGTCATTCGTTACGCCACCGAGACGGAGACCCAGGAGACGCACTTCGCCTCTCGCCTCGCCGCGCAGGTCGCCGCGATACGTGATCTGGTCGCATGGCTTCCGAACGGAGACAAGACGGTCGCCGACATGCTGCAGTGCTTTGTCACTACGCTGTACCCCGATCCGGCGGCGGTTTCCCCTCGGCATCGCTCCGCGACGTGGATAGGCGTTGTCCATCATGCTGCGGCGCCGCAGCATATCGCCCGTTTGAAGGTGTACGGCTATCCGACGATCGTGCCCGGAGCGCTGCGTCGGTTGTGCGATGCATGGCCCGCATTCGCCGGATTGATGCCGGTACCCGACCACGAGAAACTGATCAAGCCGGTGATCGCCGCGCTCGAAGTGGACGCGCTCGGCGACGTGAAGTACAAGATCTACCTGCGAACCCGTTACGGCGATGCCGCCGTGCCGATGAAGCTGGTTCGATACTTCGGCCATCCGGCATGGGAGGCACTGTCCGAACTCGCTCGGTCCGGCATCGAGGCGACCGAACTGCATCAGCACGACTTGTTCGTGTGCTGTTCGCGCGGTGCGGACGCCCCCAGCTTCGGGCTTTCCTTGCTCGGGCGCAGCGACAACGACCTGACCGGACTCGCGCGCGAACTCGCCTCCCGGCACCACGGCACCACCGAAGCGGTCGATGCGCTTGCACGGGCCGCGGAGTCGACCGGGGCAACCTGGCGCTATTCAGGGGTCGGACTAGGTTTCTCCGCCGACCACGGTATCGGCAAACTCAACGTCTACGGCAGCCCCACCTGGAGCAACGCGTAGTACGCCACTGTCGCGCCTACCCGTACTGTTGCCGAACGCGGACGAGTCCGCCCGCTCCGAGATCGGTGAAGTGATCGCGGAACGAGCGGACTCGCTGGAACTTCCTGCGGACGGAGATCTTGGTCTGGATGCTCCGCCGCAAGTCAGAAGCCCCGGAAAGGCTTACACGTCGAAGTACAGCTCGAATTCGTACGGGTGCGGCCGCAGGTTCACCGGGGCGATCTCGCCTTCGCGCTTCAGGGTGATCCAGGTCTCGATCAGGTCCTCGGTGAAGACGTTGCCTTCGGTGAGGTAGTCGTGGTCCTGCTCGAGGCGGTCGATGACCGACGCGAGGCTGGTGGGGGCCTGCGGGATGTTCTTGGCCTCCTCCGGCGGGAGCTCGTAGAGGTCCTTGTCGACCGGGGCCAGCGGCTCGATCTTCTTCTTGATGCCGTCCAGGCCGGCCATCAGCATTGCGGCGAACGCCAGGTACGGGTTGCCCGAGGAGTCCGGTGCGCGGAACTCGATGCGCTTGGCCTTCGGGTTGTTGCCGGTGACCGGGATGCGGACCGCGGCGGAGCGGTTGCGCTGCGAGTACACCAGGTTGATGGGGGCCTCGTAACCAGGCACCAGACGGTGGTAGGAGTTCACGGTCGGGTTGGTGAACGCCAGCAGCGAAGGCGCGTGGTGCAGGATGCCGCCGATGTAGTGGCGGGCGATGTCGGACAGGCCGCCGTAGCCGGCCTCGTCGTGGAACAGCGGCTTGCCGTCCTTCCACAGCGACTGGTGGGCGTGCATGCCCGAGCCGTTGTCACCGAAGAGGGGCTTCGGCATGAAGGTGACCGTCTTGCCCTCGGCCCACGCGGTGTTCTTCACGATGTACTTGAACAGCTGCAGGTCGTCGGCCGCGCCGAGCAGGGTGTTGAACCTGTAGTTGATCTCGGCCTGACCGGCGGTGCCGACCTCGTGGTGGCCGCGCTCGAGCTCGAAGCCCGCGTTCTGCAGGTTGGTCGAGATCTTGTCGCGCAGGTCGACGTAGTGGTCGTACGGCGCGACGGGGAAGTAACCGCCCTTGTTGCGCACCTTGTAGCCACGGTTCAGGGTGCCGTCCGGGTTGAACTCGGCACCGGTGTTCCAGGAGCCCGAGACCGATTCGATCTCGTAGAAGGCACCGTTCATGGACGAGTCGTAGCGGATGGAGTCGAAGATGTAGAACTCCGCCTCGGCGCCGAAGTACGCGGTGTCGGCGATGCCGGTGGAGCGCAGGTACTCCTCCGCCTTACGCGCGATGTTGCGCGGGTCGCGGCTGTAGGCCTCACGGGTGAACGGGTCGTGCACGAAGAAGTTCAGGTTCAGCGTCTTGGCGGCGCGGAACGGGTCGACGCGCGCGGTGGAGAAGTCGGGCAGCAGAAGCATGTCCGACTCATCGATGGACTGGAACCCACGGACGGAGGAGCCGTCGAACGCTAGCCCTTCCTCGGCGAGGTCGGTGGTGAAGGCCTTCCCCGGAATCGAGAAGTGCTGCTGCACACCGGGCAGATCGCTGAACCGGATGTCGACGTACTCGATGTCCTCATCAGCGATGAATTTGATGACCTCGTCGGCCGTGCTGAACGTCACTTGTTCTCCTTACGGATCGGTTCCCAGCCAGTGTCGCTTGCATGGGTTCGTCGCGACCAGACGCTATGGATGCCGTGTTTCCCTGCAGTCAAGGATGTGTTTCGCCGGTGTTACACGTGCGTCAGGCAGCGTGGTACTGACCACCCGGACTCGACTTGCATGGTAATCCCACCCCCGCCGACATGCTCGCCGACGCTGAACTCCGCTTATGCGATCCCGGCCACAGGTCCGGCCGCGCCTATTCTGGGGGCATGGCACGCATCACCGGCTCCTGGCTCTCCGGACCTCCGGCCGACTCCGGCGGCCCGGCAACCCCCGAGTTCCCCGGTGCGGAACTCGGGCTGCCGAAGGCCGGAGCGGGCTCGCTGGCCGGTATGGGGCGCCGCATCGCCGCCTTGTTCGTGGACTGGATGATCGCGCTCGGCATCGCGGCGCTGATCGTCCGCAGCGGTTCGGCGTCGAGCCTGACGTTGCTGATCTGGTTCGTCATCGGCGTCGGCGCGGTCACGCTGTTCGGGTTCACGCCGGGGCAGTACTTCCTGCGGCTGCGGACGGTGCGCATCGACGCGAACGCGCCGGTCGGTTTCGTCCGGGCGCTGGCCAGGCAGGTTCTGCTGCTGTTCGTGGTGCCCGCGCTGTTCACCGACGCCGACGGACGCGGCATGCACGACCGCGCGACCGGCACGGCGCTGGTGCATGCGCGCTGAACGCGAGTCCGCTCGGTAGCGCGAACCGGACACTACTCGAGCCGTGTCTTCGCGAAGCGGTGACAGACGAAAGGCCCGCATCCTCGGAAGCGGGCCTTTCGAGCGGGATCAGCGGCGGCGGATGGTCCGCTGCATGCCGCGCATCTTGGCGCCGGCGGGCATCGGCCCCTTCGGCAGGGCGGGCCCCCCGCGCGCGCTGAGGGCCGACAGCCGGCCCTCGATGAGGTCGATGCGCTTGGTGTCGATGTTGCGCGGCAGCTTGGTGAGGTAGCGCTGCAGGTCCTTGAGCGGAACCTGGCCCTCGTCGTTCCCGATGACGACGTCGTAGATCGGCGTGTCGCCGATCAGCCGGGCGGTGCGCTTCTTCTCCTGGGCGAGCAGCGACTTGACCCGTTGCGGGGATCCTTCGGCGACCAGCACCACGCCGGGCAGGCCGATCACCCGGTGCACCGCGTCCAACTGGGTGGTGGCGGCGATGCCGTTGCTCACCCGCCACTTACCCTGCAGGTTGTCCAGCACCCAGGCCGCAGCGCCCGCCTGGCCCTCGGCCTTGCGGTAGACGCTCTTCTGCACCCGCCTGCCGAAGATGATGAACGCCACCAGCGCGCCGAGCACCACGCCCAGCGGGACCAGGAACCAGGTCAGCCCGAAGACGAGGCCGATCACCACGAAGACGGCGGTGATGCCGACCACGGCGCCGATCATCAGCGGCAGCAGCAGCTTGTCTTCCTTGCGCTGCATCTGGAACGCCTGCCACAGCTGTTTGCGGCGTTCTCTCGACTGCTGCTTGCGGGCCGCTTTCGCCGCGGCCTTCGCTTCCTTGGTGGGCTTGCCTGCTGCCATGTCTCTCAGAATAGTGCCCAGGTAGTCGCGGCTTTGCCGTGGGACAGCGGCCCGGTGGATCTCACCCGCGGCGGGCGATCGGACCGAGCACAGTGAGATCCAGGTCGCCCGACGCTTCGGTCCAGCCCATCGCGCGCAACTCGACCGGGGTCGCCACGCCGAGGGCGTCGCGCAGGCCGACGGCAACCGAGCGGGCGAACTCGAGCAGGCCGTTCGGCGCGATGGGCCAGAAGAGGGTCCTGGTCCAGTTGTCCTCGTCACGCCGCACCGCCGGCTCGTGCCAGCCCAGTGCGCGCAACTCCTGCGCGGCCGTCTCCGGTATCGGATCGCTCAGGTAATGGTTGCCGGCCAGTTCAGCGGACAATTTGATGTCATATTGGACAAATTGGACATAGCGATTTCCGGGAGCGGCGATGATCAGGGTCGCCCGTGAGGGCAACTCCGAGAGACAGTGCGCCAGCGCTTGCACGAACCGTTCCCAGTCCGCGGTAGCCGGCTCGCTCATTCTTCCCCCCGGGTCTCGGCGCCGGCCTGATCATACGCCGCCCCCATCGGACACCAGAGGGAATACATTGGGACACCGGCGCGTTGGGCCGAATCATAGCCGTTCGCTACACCGTCACGAGGCCGCAGAAGCCCGTGGCGCCTCTCCCACCGTGGTGACCTGCCCGTATCGGCGGAACACCGGCGCGCTCAGCTTGTGGCTCGCCGGGCGCAACACCCAGGACGCGACCGCGCAGATCGCGAAGCTTCCCGTGTAGAAAAGGTGGACGACCGCCGATCCGTGCGCGATATCCGAGACGAATGCACCGGTGAGGTCGAAAAACGTTCCGTCGTAAGCCCATTCCTTCACCAGCGGAAAACGCGGTGCCCCAAGCGCCATCGCGCCGAGAATTTCCAGGATCCCAGAATGGTCATCACGTAGGCCGGATATCTCAGCTCGGTCATGCCCGCTCGGGTGCTCGGCGCGTGCGACAGGTCGGCGACGCCGCCGGAACCGAGAATGAAGATTGTCACCGCGGTGGTGGTCCAGAATGCGACCGATCGTGTCTTACCCATGTGATTGCCTGTTTCTCTCCCCGCGGCACGACCCGGTCGCGCCGTCACTACCCTGACCGCCGCCACGACCGGAATGTGACGGAGCGCCCCTTCCATTCGCCGAACTCTCGAGCGCCATCCGCGCGAGAGTCTCCGCGACCAGGTCGATGGCGAGGATGCGCCCCCCGGCGAAGACGACATGCGGCGTGCCGCGCACACCGCACCCGGGCGACCGTCGGTCAGGGCGAGTCGTGCGGCCCGGGCTCGGTCGGCGAACGTCTGCGCCACCGCGTGCGACCGCAGCGCCGAGGCATGTGCACGCGCTCGCAGCCTCACTTCGGCGTTCGTCGGTAATCCAGCGGGGCGATGCTGAACGCGTGCCTGCCCGGCTACTGGACGAATACCCCGGTTCCGGGGGCTGGACGGCTGTCCGGGCAAACTCGATAGTCCTATGGTGACCGAACGAGTCGTCCTGTCGTGTGCCGTGTGCGGCCTGCTGTTGCTGCTGGCAGCGTTCACCCCGGTGACCGCCGCCGCCGAGCCGCTGCCGGTGCCCTATCAGTGGAAACAAACGTTCATCGACGGCACGGACGGCACCCGGCTGCACGCGGACGTTCTGCGCCCGGCCGGTGTCTCCGACGACACGCGTACCCCCGTCATCCTCACCGTCAGCCCGTATCGCGCGCATCTGGCGTACCTGAGCGAACCGCGCGTCACCGGGGGCCCGTCCACCGACAATCTCACCGCCGAACTGTTCCTGACCGCGGGCTACACCTACGTCATCGTCGACCTGCGCGGGTTCGGCGGTTCCGATGGCTGCCCGGACTTCGGCGGCCCCGGTGAACGCGCGGATGTCGCCGCCGCGGTGGAGTGGGCGGCGGGTCAGCCCTGGTCCACCGGGAAGGTCGGGTTGTTCGGCACGTCGTACGAAGCCTGGACCGGTCTCATGGGCATGGCCGCGGCGCCGGAGGGCCTCGCCGCGGTGGGCGCGTTCGAGCCGGTCGTCGACCCGTACTCCTACCTGTACATGCGGGGCGTCTCCTGGAAGTTCTCCGGCAAGCCGATCACCGAGAGCGGTGTGCGCCCCGCCGACTTCGCGGGGCTGGAGCACTTGCTCATCGCCTCGACACCACCTCGCCCAGAGGACTCCGGCGAATATCGAGCGAACGCGACGCAATTGCCGTGGCAGTGCTATCGGCAGTACCTGGCCGAGGTCGGCGACCACAACCCCGACACCGCCTTCTGGCGCGACCGCGACCTCGTCCCGCGACTGCGCGGGAACACGATCCCGCTCTTCCTCGGTCAGGGCTTCGTCGATTACAACACCCGGGCCTATCGAGTGTTCGACCTGTGGAACGGCCTCGGGCCCGGCGAACACCGTGCCTGGTTCGGTCAGTGGGGACACCGCACCTGCCACGACAAATGCGGCACACCCCACTTCGACTCCGAATTGCTCGCGTTCTTCGACAAGCACGTGGCGGGCCGTGACGTGGCGGTTCCCGGGCCGAAGATCACCGTCGGCCAGTTCGACGGACGCTGGCGCGCGGAGACCGCCTGGCCGCCCGCCGACGCGCGGCGTGTCCCGGTCGAACTGCGGACCGGCGAATACACCGACCGCGGTCTGGTCCCCGGACCGGACCGGGAGATCTGGTCGGTCTCCGCGCCGCTGAGCGGGGACCAGCACCTGTCCGGCATCCCCACCGCCACCCTCCGGCTGAGCGGCCCGGCGAGCGCGACGGTCGCGGTCGAGCTCTACGACATCGCACCCGATCTGCGCGCGACCGTCATCACCCGCGGGATAGCGCCCGTCAGCGACGCCGCCGAGGTCCGGTTGCTCGGTCAGGACTGGCCGATCCCGGCCGGTCACCGGATCGGCGTGCGGGTCACCGACGTGGTCGACGACGTGTGGTCGCACTCCCCCGCCTTCGCCCCGGTGGCGGTGACGTCCGCGAGCATCGAACTGCCCCTGTTGACCGGAACGCGTCGTCCGGACCTGCCGGGTGCGCTCACCGAAGGCATCGTGAAGTGGCGAAACGAGAAGACGATCGCCCTCGACCCGAGCATGTTGAACAATGCAACGGTGTCCATGAATCTGCCCGACCGCACCGGTGACCGATGACGGAACCGGTCGACGACCTGACCGCCGAACGCCTCGCCGCCGCCCTGCGGTGCGCGACGGTGTCCACCGACGACCCGCGCGACGCCGACAGCGCGGCGTTCGAACGCCTCGACGCGCACCTGCGGGCGTCTTTCCCCCGGGTACACGCCGAGCTCGAGCTGCAACGGTTCGCGCACAGCAGGCTCTATCGCTGGGCGGGCGCCGAGCCCGATCGGGTGGCCGCGATCCTGCTCGCGCACCAGGATGTGGTGCCGGTGGACGACCTCGAGCGCTGGACCCACCCGCCGTTCGCGGGGGTGGTCGACGACGAATACATCTGGGGCCGTGGCGCGATCGATGACAAGAGCCGCGTGCTCGCCATCCTGGAGGCGGTGGAGTCCGCGCTCGCCGCGGGCCTGCGGCCCCGGCATACCGTGTACCTGGCGTTCGGGCACGACGAGGAGGTCTTCGGCGGCGACGGCGCCGAGCGGATGGCCGGCCACCTGCGGATGGCGGGCGTGCGCGCGGAGCTGCTGCTGGACGAGGGCGGGGTGATCACCTCGGGCATCGTCGACGGCGTGCGGCAGCCGGTGGCGACGATCATGCTCGGCGAGAAGGGCTACGCGACGGTGCGGTTGTCGGTCACCGAGGTGGGCGGACACTCGTCCATGCCGGGTAAGCAGACGGCGGTCGGCCGGATCGCGCGGGCGGTGGGCCGCATCCAGGACCATCCCATGCCACTGCGCCTGACGCCGGTGATCGCGGACATGCTGGCCCGGATGCGCGAGGTCATGCCGGGAACGCGGCGGCGGCTGCTCGGTCTGGCGAGCGTCGCCGCCCCGGTGATCACCCGGGTGATGGCGGCCCAGCCCCAGACCGAGGCGATGGTGCGCACCACCACGGCGCCGACGGTGATCCGCGGCGGCGTGCGCGCGAACGTGCTACCCCAGCGGGCCGAGGCCATGGTGAACTTCCGCATCCTGCCCGGCGACACGGTCGCCTCGGTGCTCGCGCACTGCCGGAAAGTCGTACGCGACGAAGGGATCGGCCTCGAGCTGATCGGCATGTCGTCGGAACCGTCGCGGATCACAGGCCCCGGCCCCGCCTTCGAGCTGATCGCCGGTATCGCCCGCGCCGTCGTCCCCGGTATCGCGGTGACCACCGGCATCGTTCCCGGCGCGACGGACTCCAGGCATTACCACGACCTGGCCGACACCCGGTGCAATTTCGCGCCGATCGTGCTGGAAGCGGGCGACCTGGCCTCCATCCACGGAACCGACGAGCGCCTCTCGCGCGTGAACTACGCTCGACTCATCGAGTTCAACCGGCGACTGATCGAGCATTTCGCGACGATCGGCACGCCAGAAACGTCAGGAGCCGAGGCATGACGACCGAGCCGACGGCGGGCGATGCCACGCCCACCGAGCCACCCGCGATCCGCACCGAGTCCGGTGAGTTCGACGGGACCGGCGGCGGAGTCGCCTGGCGCGCATGGCTGCCGGAGGGCGCCGCGCGGGGCGTGATCGTGCTGGTGCACGGCGTGGCCGAACATTCCGGCCGCTACGCGCACGTCGGACAGCGGCTGGTCGGCGCCGGTTTCGCGGTCTACGCCCTGGACCACATCGGGCACGGCGAGTCCGCGGGCAACAAGGCCAATATCGGCTCCATGGCGGCAGCGGCCGACAACGTCACCGCCATGCTGGCCATCGCGAGCCGTGAGCAGCCCGGCGTGCCGCGCTTCGTGGTCGCGCACTCGATGGGCAGTCTGATCACTCTGTATCTGGCCACCCGCGCGCCGATCGACGTCGCGGGCATCGTGCTGTCCGCCCCGCCGCTGGACATCCCGGCGGGCAATCCGGTGCAGCGCACGCTCGCACCGGTGTTGAGCCGGTTCACCCCGAATCTCGGTGTGCTGAAGCTGGATTCGTCGCAGATCAGCCGCGACCAGGCGGTGGTCGCGGCCTACGACGACGATCCGCTGGTCTACCGGGGCAAGCTGCCCGCCCGCACCGGCGCGGAGATGCTGAGCGCGACGAACACGGTCAAGCAGCGGCTGGCGCGGCTCACCGTGCCGGTGCTGGTGCTGCACGGCACCGCCGACGCGATCGCCGCGCCGTCCAGCTCCGATCTGATCGAGCGGGGCGCGGGGTCGGAGGATCTCACGGTGATCCGCTACGAGGGCCTCTACCACGAGGTGTTCAACGAGCCCGAACAGCAAAAAGTCCTCGACGACGTCGTCGGCTGGCTGGAAGCACACCTTACCGGAAAGTAGTATCCCGACATGAGTACATCCGGATCCATCGCGTTCATCCGTGCCAGCTGGCACAGCTCGATCGTCGGCAAGGCCTACGAGGGCTTCCGCACCGAATACGCCGACCTCGGTTTCGATCCCGCCACCATCGACGTCTACGAGGTGCCCGGCGCTTTCGAGATCCCGCTGCACGCCAAGCGCCTCGCGCACTCCGGCCGGTACGCGGCGATCGTCGCGTCCGCGCTGGTGGTGGACGGCGGCATCTACCGGCACGACTTCGTGGCGTCGGCGGTGATCGACGGGCTGATGCGAGTGCAGCTGGACACCGACGTGCCGGTGTTCTCGGTCGTGCTCACCCCGCACCACTTCCACGAGCACAGCGAGCACGTCACGTACTTCACCGAGCACTTCCTCACCAAAGGCGCCGAGGCGGCCCGCGCGCTGGCTGGCACGCTCAGCTCGCTGCGGTCACTGCCGGTGTAAGCAAGCGCCTACCGGAACTTCGCCAGACAGGCGCTCTCGCCGTCCAGCACGCCGGTGCGGAATGCTTCCAACCGCTGGTATCCGCTCGGCACGACCTTGCCGTTCACATCGGCGGCCGCCGAGCCGTCGGCGAGCAGGCCGGAGACAGCTTCGTCCAGATCGCCCGCGGACAGGTGCGGGTCACTGCCCGGCTCGCTCAGCTTGGTGGTCACCGCGCCGCTGAGGCAGGCCGTGCGCAGCCCGGCCGTCTCCGCACCCGTCAGCGACAACTTGCGATCCTGTTGCACCGCAAGCACATACCGCGACACGAAGACGACGAACGCGTTGTAGTCCCCGTCCACGACCGCCGAGAGCGGGTCGTCGCCCGCCATCGGTCCGCCGCGACGGGCCAGCGCGGGGACGTCCGTGCCGATCCGGTTGGCGCCCGGACAGTACGACACCGGCCGGGTGACGGTGACCTCCGAGCAGCCGCGACCGACCCCGGAGTAGTCGAATTGCGGCGGACGGGTGACCGGGAAGAACTCGGTCAGCGCCTCGCTCAGACTCCTCAGCGCGGCGGCATCCACCGGGAGCTGTGCCTGCTCCTCGCCGGGCTCGAACGTGGTGGGCAGATTCCCGCGGCGCTGCGCGATCTCCTTCCTGGAGATCTTCTTGCATCCCTCGGCGCCGTCGGTGTAGCCGATCTGCACCGCGGTGACCCGCTCGAAGGCCGAGCCGTGCACGTTCTCCGAATCGTTCGGGTCGCGGTCGCGCACGGCCACCGTGGCGCCGAGCACGGCGTTGAGGCCGTCTGTGGTGTTGAGTGTGAAATGCGCCGAATTCCCCTCGGCCACATGGCGCAGGAAGACACCGGCGAGGCAGTCGGCCTGCTGTTCCTGCACCAGCGGCGGGGTCAGCAGACCCGCGAGCTTCGCCTGCCCCTGGATGGCGTGTCCGTACTCGTGGGCGAGCACCATCACCACCGCCATCTCGCCGTACTTCTGCACCAGTTTCGGCAGCAAGACGCCCCGGTCCCAGCCGATGGTGTGGTCGCCGCCGCAGTAGGCGGCGTTCACCACCTGGTAGGTGTCGGACTTGCAGAACTCGACCGATCGGGTTTTCGACGCCTTGGCGTCCCAGGAGATGTACCTGGTCACCGGCTTGAACCTTCCGGGGAAGTACTCGGGGTACTCGGTGGCCCAGAAGTCCTGCACGTCGGCGATGGCATTGAGGGCCAGCCTGTCGATGCCGCCCCCGTCGCCGTTCTCCGCGGTGAGCGGCGCGTCCGCCACGCCCTTGCGCGGGCCGTTCGGGCCCGAAGCGGTCATCGATCCGGCCAGTTCCCAGGTGTCGGCCTCCGGTGAGACATGTTGCGCCGCCTGATCACTCGTCCCCGCCGCACAACCGGCGAGCACGGCGGTCACCACCGTGAGCACGGCCATCGCACCGAACAGCCTGTTCATCGTCATCGAACTCGCCTCCCCGAGTACCGCGTCTCGGGCCCGCCGAGCGCTCACATCGTAATCGCCGCGGACGCGCTGCGCGCATCGCCGCGATCGCCCCCGATTCGCAAGGCGTGCAGCGTCTTCGCGTACCTGTGGTGTGCGGCGAGGTGAGTTCGACGGCGACCGGTGATCAGTGACCGGCGCGGATGGTGTGGCGCGAGGTGACGAGCAAGATCGCGTTCTCGGCGGGCGCGGGCGCGGCTTCGGGATAGGCGACGACCGTCGGCGCCCGCGTTCCGGGTCAGCGCAGGCGGATGTGGGAGATCAGCGCCCGGTGATCGGAGCCGGGGACGGAGAGGGTGTGCAGTTCTTCGGCGGTGGCGTCGGCCAGGAGGATGTGATCGATACCGATCACCGGGCCCCAGCTGCGGTCGGCGGGAAACGTGGGCAGCAGACCCGCGCCGGTCTGGTCCGCCGCCGAGGCGAAGCGGCCGCGCAACAGGTCACGGAAGGCCGCGTGGTCGCGGGTCGCGTTGAAGTCGGCGCCCACGATGGCGGGACCTCGATGAGCGTCGAGGATTTCGCGAGTTCTGCGCATCTCGGATTGCCACGCCGGGAAATCGAACGGCGGCGGAACCGGATGAAACGCGAAGACGGTGATCTGCCCGCGCTCGGGGTGATCCATCGTCGCGGAGACGTTGTGCAGGATGTAGCCGTCGTACTTCGTGGTGTCCCGCAGCGGGTATCGGCTGTAGATGCCGGTGCCGCCACCGCCGTCGCGCGTGGGCTCGGTGTAGTGATGAGGCAGTTCGCCGAGCAGGCCCGCGCCCGCCAGCCGCTCGACCGCGTCGTCGGTCAGTTCGTCGACTGTCAGCACGTCGACGTGGTTGTCCCGTACCGCCCGCACCACGGCGGCCGGATCGGCGCCGCCGAACAACAGATTCGACTGCATGACGGTCAACTGGGGACCGCTCGCGGCCCGGCTCTCCGGGACGAACGCGGGCACGAGCGTCCACAGCACCGCCACGGCCGGCACACCGGCCAAGGCCGCGCTGCGCCACCCGCGCGCGATCAGCAACAGCGCCACACCCGCGATCGCGCCGACCATCAAATACGACGCCCCCGAGGCGAGCAAAACCAGCCCGCGCTGCTCCCACGCCCCGAAATGCAGCACGATCCCGACTGCGCCCGCCGCCACAGCGCACCACCCCACGCCGAGCAACGCCCGGTCCATCCATTTACGCATGCGGTCGAGCGTAGGCAATGCCGGTGTAGTTCTGGTGTGGCGAGTGTGTGGAGTCAGCTCCGATGGGCCGCGAGCAGCCAGGCCGGAACCGACTTGCGGCCATCGGGCTCGTCTCGTATTCCCTCGAACCGGAAGCGGGGGTCCTCGGACGACGCCGCAGGCAGGTTGCCGTGGATTCGCGCCGGCTTGATCTCATCGACGGTCCAATACTTCGATACCACCTCCCGCAGCTCGTCCGCGGTGACCGGCGACGGTCCCGGTTGGGATACCTCCGGCAGGGCGGCCCGGTCGAAGACGAGGGCGAAGTACGACGCGTCCGGCGCGGCAGCGCGCACGATCGACTGCTGGTAACCGTCGCGCGACTCGGCCGGGATCGAATGGAACAGCGTGCTGTCGACGATGGTGCCGAAGCGGCCGTCGTAACCGGTGAACGAGGTGATGTCGGCGACCTCGAACGAGGCGTTGGTCAAGCCGCGCCGGGCCGCTTCGGCGCGGGCCAGCTCGATCGCGGTCGGCGACAGATCCAGTCCGACGGTCGGGTAGCCCCGCTCGGCCAGATACATCGAAATCGCCGCCTCCCCGCATCCGACGTCGAGCACGTCGCCGTGGAATCGGCCCTGCTCGATCAGGGCGGCGAGCTCGGGCTGGGGTTCCCCGATGCTCCACGGCGGTTTGACGCCCGGCCCGAACGGGCCGCCTGTGCCTCGATAGATGGCATCGAAATCGAGATCGTCCGGTGTCGTCATAGCAAACGAATATCAGGACATCTGACCCATGTCGGGGATCCTGCCCGCGACGCGCGTCCTTCGCTCGAAGCCTCGGTGCTCCTACACTGGCCGATGACTGGTGGCGACGTGGTGAGGGCGAAGAATGTACGTCGAGGAGTTTCGCGCGGCGGGGCCGCTCACGGCCGAGATCGCCGAAGACCTGGCCTGGATCGCGGGCATATCTCGTTCGTACCTCACGATCAGCAGTAACGGGCGCAGCGTGCACGCACCGGTCTTGGCGGTGGCCTGGGACGTCCTGCGGATCGACTTCGGCACCACGGTCACCGTCACGGCCACGAACGGGCTCGGCGACGAAGACCGGCTGGCCATACGCCAGTTCGTCGATCGCTTCCGAACGTCGACCGATAATGCGGCAACACAGTCGGCGACCCGGGTAGCCGATGCCCCGGATTCGTTCCGTAAGCGCGCGTTCCGACTGCGAAGCATCGGCCGGAGGACCGCTACCCGGCGCGGATCGCGGCCCTCCTGACCATCATCGACCGTTCATCAGCGTGCTACGTGCGTGGCGCGGCGGTATACCGGCGCGGCGTGTCCGAGCTTCCCGATGACGGCGGCCATGGCCGAGGAACACTGGACGAACGGCGCCGCGTGGAAAGCATCACGGTGCGCACCGGCTCATCAACCCGCTCAGCGTCACCGTGTCGGCCGACAGCGATCCGCCGGTGAATTCCAACGTGGCGTAAGACCTTTCGGCGGCCTCCGGGTGACCCGCCCCGCAGGCGTCGGGGACGATGACCGGCAGATAGCCCAGATCCAGGCTGTGCCGCACAGTCGGCTCGATGCCCACTTCCATGGCGATGCCCGCCACGGCGTAGGTATCGATGCCACAGTCGCGCAGCGCGAAGTCCAGCGGGGTCGCCGCGAACGCCGACATGGTGATCTTGTCGAACACCACCTCGTCCGGGCCGGGCGTCAACTCGGGTACCAACTGGAACTGCGGCGAGCCCTGCGGGAAGCTGGAGCGCAGGTCGGCCGGGTCGTCCACCCGCTGCCAGGACATCGCGGTGCGCAGCTGGGCGACGCCCGACGCCGCGACCGGCAGCGACATGTGCCGGGTGTAGAACACCCGGAAACCACCCGCTCGCGCGGCGTCGCGCAACCGCACGCACGCGCGCACGATCTGCTGGCCCTCCGGGATCTGCCGCACGATGCCGACCTGCATGTCGTAGATGAGCAGGGCCATCCGCGCGGGATCGCAGGCCTCGGCCACGGTTTGCGGGATGCTCAGGCCGAAGGCGTCGCGCATGCTCACGCGGTCCGGTCGTAGGGCTCGGCGACGTCGACGCGCGGGTCCATCAGCGCCTCGAGTGGCAGCGGCGCCTGCACCGGGACGAAGGTCCACTCCAGATACCCGGCCTTGGTGAGCGGGAAGTCCGCGACGTATTTCTGCGCGTCCTCGACGCTGTCGACTTCGAACACGATGACCACCCCGGGCTCGTCGGCGCGGGCGTAGTTCTCCCGCACGATGCCCGCCTTCCACAGCCGCCACACATTGGCGACCTCCTCGGGAAGATAGGGGTTGATCGTCTCCAGCGTGACGCCGGGCTTGAATCGGTCGAACACGATGACCTTCATCGGTTTTCGCTCCATGTCTGCGGTGGTCGATATGAACGGCATTCATGGAACCGTGATGATTACAGTGTTACAAGAACGCACTTTTCAGTGAGTACCCGGAGGACAGGTGCCCGACAAGCGCTACAACTGCGCCGTGGAGGTGACCGTCGACCTGATCGGCGGCAAGTGGAAGCCGGTGATCCTCGCCCACCTGAAGGAGGGGGTGCACCGCTACGGCGAGCTGCGCAGGCGGATGCCGACGACCAGCGAGAAGATGCTGGTCCAGCAATTGCGCGAGCTGGAAACCGACGGCCTGGTCCGGCGCACCGTCTTCGACACGGTGCCGCCGCAGGTCGAATACACCCTCACCGACGAAGGCCGCACTCTGGTGCCCGTCCTCACCGCCCTCTACGACTGGGGCGAACAGCGTGCGGCCCGCACCGGCCTCACCCTCGGTTCGTGAATTCGGTCGCGGACCCGCCTGTGCGAGGCGCGGGAACGGTCACGCGCCGAAGACACGTTCGACGACGGCTTTGGCGCGCCGGGTGACGCGCATGTAGTGATCGAGGAATTCGCTGCCGTCGTCGTTGGGCCACCCCGCCACGCGTGCGACGGCCGATAGGAGGCGGCCCGGACCCGGGAGCTGGTCGGTCGGCTTGCCGCGCACCAGCACCAAGGCGTTGCGGGCGTTGGTGGCGGTCAGCCACGCGTCGCGCAGCAGTGCCACATCCTCCCCGTCCAGAAGGCCGGTCTGCTCGATCACGTCCAGCGCTTCCAGCGTGGAGGTGTTGTGCAGGCCGGGCACCTCGTGGGCGTGGCGCAGCTGCACCAGCTGGACGGTCCACTCGATGTCGGCCAGCCCCCCGCGTCCCAGCTTGGTGTGCGTGGCCGGATCGGCGCCGCGGGGCAGCCGCTCGGCGTCCACCCTGGCCTTGATCCGCCGGATCTCGCGCACCGCCTCGGCCGAAACGCCACCCGCCGGGTACCGCACCTTGTCGATGACGTGCAGGAAGCGCACCCCGAGTTCCTCGTCACCGGCGACCTGGTTGGCGCGCAGCAACGCCTGCACCTCCCAGGGCTGCGCCCACTGCTCGTAGTACGCGGCGTAGGCGGCCAGCGTGCGCACCAGCGCGCCGTTGCGCCCCTCCGGACGCAACCCGGCGTCCACGTGCAGGGGCGGGTCGGTGCTCGGCGCACCGAGCAACTGCTGCACCCGGTCGGCCACCCCGATGGACCATTTCACGGCCTTGGTCTCGTCCTCGCCCGGCCGCGGGGCGCAGACGAACAGCACGTCCGCGTCCGAGCCGTAGCCGAGTTCCATGCCACCGAGCCGCCCCATGCCGATCACCGCGATGTCGGCGGGCGCGGGCGCACCGCGCTCCGCCTCACTCGCCCGGATCACCGCGCGCAACGACGTCTCGAGCACCGCGACCCATACCGACGACAACGCCCGGCAGACCTGCGGCACTTCGAGCATCCCGAGCAGGTCGGCCGACGCCACCCGCGCGAGTTCGTGCCTGCGCAGCGAACGCGCCGCGGCCACGGCGCGTTTCGGGTCCTCGTAGCGAGCGGCGGCGGTGAGGATGCCGCGGGCCACCTCGTCGGGCTGCGGGCCGAGCAGCAGCGGACCGCCGGGCCCGTCCGCGTACATCCGGATCGTCTCGGGCGCGTTGATCAGCAGATCGGGTAGGTACTCCGAGGAGCCGAGCACGATCATGAGCCGCTGCGCGATCGCCCCCTCGTCGCGCAGTTCACGCAGGAACCAGATCTGGTCGGCCAGCCCCTCCGAGACGCGGCGGTAGGCCAGCAGGCCCGCATCGGGATTCGGTGTGTCGCCGAGCCATTCGAGCAGCGTCGGCAGCAGCAGGGCTTGAATGCGTCCTTTGCGGGACACGCCACCGGTCAGGGCCTTGAGGTGACCGAGGGCGTGCTCGGGTGCCGCGTAACCGAGCGCGGCCAGCTGCCGGATGGCGGCCGCGGGGCTCAGGCGCAGCGCGTCGGAGTCGAGGCGCGCCACCGATTCCAGCAGCGGCCGGTAGAACAGCTTGGCGTGTAGTCGCCGGACCCGCACCGCGTTCCGGCGGATCTCACTGTCCAGCACACCCACCGCGTCCTGCCTGCCATCGGGCCGGATGTGCGCCGCGCGGGCCAGCCAGCGCATACCCTCCTCGTCGTCGGCGGCGGGCAGCGTGTGGGTGCGACGCAGCCGCTGGAGCTGGAGCCGGTGTTCGAGCAGCCGCAGGAATTCGTACGACGCGGTGAGATTGGCCGCGTCGTCGCGACCGACGTACCCGCCGGAGGCCAACGCGGTCAGCGCCTCGACGGTGCCCTGCACGTGCAGCGTCTCGTCCACCCGCCCGTGCACCAACTGCAGTAACTGCACGGCGAATTCGACGTCCCGGAGACTGCCGTGCCCGAGCTTGAGCTCGCGTTCGCGCAGGTCGGCGGGTACCAGATCTTCCACGCGGCGGCGCATCGCCTGGACATCGGCGACGAAATCGGGACGCTCCGACGCCGACCACACCATCGGCATCAGCGCGGCGCGGTACTGTTCGCCGAGCGCGAGATCACCGGTCGCCGGGCGGTTCTTCAACAGCGCCTGGAACTCCCAGGTCCGGGCCCACCGCTTGTAGTAGGCGATGTGCGCGTCCAGCGTCCGCACCAGCGCACCGGCTTTGCCCTCCGGGCGCAGCGCCGCGTCGACCTCGAAGAACGCCTGGCCGGCGACGCTCATCATCTCCGCGGCCAAGCGTGTCGCGGTGGCGTCGGCGGGCTCGGCGACGAAAACCACGTCGACGTCGCTGACATAGTTCAGCTCGCGCGCGCCGCACTTGCCCATCGCGATCACGCCCAACCGCACCGGCACCGGCTCGTCCTTGCAGACCCGCGCCACCGCGACCGCCAGCGCCGCGGTCAGGGCGGCGTCGGCCAGGTCGGTGAGCTGACGGCCGACCACCTGGTAGGGCAGCACGGGCTCGTTCTCCACCGTGGCCGCCAGATCCAGCGCGGCCAGCAGCATCAACTGGTCCCGGTACCGCTTGCGCAGCGACGCCACCACGTCGGGTCCCGAGAGTCCGGCGCGCAACAGCATGGGGGCGGCGTTCGGCCCTCGCTCCGGTTCGGCCTCGACCACCGCGAGCAGATCGGCGATCAACTCGTCGCGGTCAGGTAACTCCTTGCGGCGCAGGCCCTCCCAGGCCGACGGCACAGCCACGAGATGATCGCCCAGCGCGCTGGACGAGCCGAGCAGCGCGAACAGCCTGCCCCGCAGCGAGGTATCCGTGCGGATCGCCGAATCAATGGCGTCCCAGCCGTCTGCGGCGCTCTCCCGCAACCGCATGAGCGTGCTCAACGCCAGGTCGGCGTCCGGCGCGCGGGACAGTGCCCACAGCACGGGAATGCTCTCGACGTTGTCCCAGCCCAGTTCGCGCAGCGATGCGGCGGCGGAGGGCTCGAGCAATCCGAGCCGACCGACACCGGGGACGGCGGAGCGCGCAGACGGGGGCCGGACCATGGTTCTCAAATTACAGGGCCGCGACCGGGGGCACGCCCGCCCCGGGACAACGCCCGGATTACAACCCCAGGTATTCCTTGAGCTCGAACGGCGTGACCTGGCTGCGGTAATCCGCCCACTCCCGGCGCTTGTTGCGCAGGAAGAAGTCGAACACGTGCTCGCCGAGGGTCTCGGCGACCAGTTCGGAGCGCTCCATCGCCTGCAGCGCCTCGTCCAGCGTGCCCGGCAGCTCGCGGAAGCCCATCGCGCGCCGCTCCGCGACGGTCAACGCGAACACGTCGTCCTCCGCCTCCGGCGGCAGCGTGTAGCCCTTCTCGATGCCACGCAAACCGGCCGCGAGCAGCACGGCGAAGGTCAGGTAGGGGTTGCACGCGGAATCGGGGCTGCGGATCTCGACGCGGCGCGAGGACGACTTGTTCGGCGTGTACATCGGCACGCGCACCAGGGCCGAGCGATTGGACCGGCCCCACGAGGCCGCGGTGGGGGCCTCGCCGCCGTGGATGAGGCGCTTGTAGGAGTTCACCCACTGGTTGGTGACCGCGCTGATCTCCGGCGCGTGCTCGAGGATGCCCGCGATGAACGCGCGCGCCGTCTCCGACAGGTTCATCGGGTCGTCGGGGTCGTGGAAGGCGTTGGTCTCGCCCTCGAACAGGCTCATGTGCGTGTGCATCGCCGAACCCGGGTACTGGGCGAACGGCTTGGGCATGAAGGTCGCGCGCACGCCCTCGTCGATGGCCACTTCCTTGATCAGGTAGCGGAAGGTCATCACGTTGTCGGCCATGGACAGCGCGTCGGCGTAGCGCAGGTCGATCTCCTGCTGGCCCGGCGCGCCCTCGTGATGGCTGAACTCCACGGAGATGCCCATGGACTCGAGCGCGTCGATGGCGTGGCGACGGAAGTTCGGCGCCGAATCGTGCACGGCCTGGTCGAAGAAGCCGCCGCTGTCGGCGGGAACCGGCGGGCTGCCCTGGGGGCCGTTCTCCAGCAGGAAGAACTCGATCTCGGGGTGCACGTAGCAGCTGAAGCCGACGTCGCCCGCCTTGTTCAGCTGGCGGCGCAGCACATGGCGCGGGTCGGCCCAGGACGGCGAGCCCTCCGGCATGGTGATGTCGCAGAACATGCGTGCGGAGTGCTGGTGGCCCTTGCTGGTGGCCCACGGCAGCACCTGGAAGGTCGACGGATCCGGCCGGGCGACCATGTCGGCCTCGGAGACCCGGGCGAAGCCCTCGATGGCCGAGCCGTCGAAGCCGATACCTTCTTCGAAGGCGCCTTCCAGCTCGGCGGGTGCGATCGCGACGGACTTCAGGTAGCCCAAGACGTCGGTGAACCAGAGACGTACGAAGCGGATGTCCCGCTCTTCGAGCGTCCGCAGCACGAATTCCTTCTGGCGATCCATGCCCGCGAGCGTAAGCATCCGGCGTTAAATCTGTGTTACATACACGCTCGAGATTTCTGAGCTGGTTTTTTCGGAAGATTCCGCACAGTCGTATCGTCCGGTTTGTGAGAATTTTCCGGACCGGGCCGGGCGGTGTCACCGATCGGCAAACCGCCCGCCCGGCTCAGCAGGTGAGACCGGCGGCGGGCTCGGTCGAATCGATCAGATAGGCGATGACCGCGTCGTCCACACAGGGCACCCCGCCCGCCAGCGCCACCGTGTGCCGGTTGCCCCGGTAGGTGATCAGCGCGGCGCCCAGCTGCGCGGCCAGGTCGACTCCGGCCTGGTACGGCGTCGCCGGGTCCTCGGTCGTCGAGACCACCACCGTCTTCGGCAGCCCGGTCACGGACACGCGATGCGGTTCGCTCGTGTTCGGCACCGGCCAAGCGGTGCACAGCTCCAGCGGCGCCGCACCGGTCGCGTGGCCGTCGTCCAGGAACGGGGCCGCTTTGCGATATTCCGCGTCCTGGCGCCCGGTGACCTCGCGATCGGTGATGCGCGGATCGTCCACGCAGCGAATCGCGTTGAACGCGTCGGTGGTGTTGGCGTAGCTGCCGTCGTCGCGGCGGCCGTCGTACAGATCGGCCAGCGCCAGCAACGTATCGCCGCGCCCGTCGCGCAACTCCGACAGCCCCAGCGTGAGCACCTTCCACAACTCGTCGGTGTACAGCGCCTGGCGCACGCCGGTGAGCGCGTCGCCGTAGGTCAGCCCGCGCGGATCGGTGGTCTGCGCAGGCCGGTCCCACAGCGGGTTCACCAGCGCGCGGAACCGCGGCACCGCCTGCGCCGGATCGGCGCCGAGCGGGCAATCCGACTGCTGCGCGCAGTCCGCGGCGTAGGCGTCGAACACCTTCTGGAAGCCCGCGGCCTGGCGCAGCGACTCCTGCACCGGGTCCTGCGAGGAGTCGATGGCGCCATCCAGCACCATGGCGCGCACGCGGTCGGGGAACTTCTCCGCGTACGCCGAACCGATCTTCGTGCCGTAGGAGTACCCCACGTAGGTCAGCTTCGCGTCACCCAGCGCGGCACGCAGGACGTCGAGGTCCTGCACGACCTCGCGGGTGCCGACATGGGCGAGGAAGTCCTTCCCGGTGCGCTCGGCGCAACGGTCGGCGTACCGGCGGTTGTCTGCCTCCGCGTCGGCGATGCCGGACGGGGTGTAGTCCTCCTCCGGCTCGGCGCGCTCGGCGTCCTGCTCCTGCGGTGTCTGGCAGACGATCACGGGAGTGGAGGAGCCGACACCGCGCGGGTCGAAACCGACCCGGTCGAAGCGCTCGGCCAACTCCGTCTTGTTACCCAGCGACGACAGCCCGAGGCCGGACTCCCCTGGTCCGCCCGGGTTCATCACCAGCGAACCGACCCGCCGCCCGGTCGCCTGGATCCGGGAGACCGCGATCTGCGCGGTCGGTCCACCGGGCGCGGCGTAGTCCACCGGCACCGTGATCCGCGCGCACTCGGTGCTCGGCGGGAGGCGGTCGTCCGGGCCGCCGAACCCGGTGCAGTCGCCCCACCGCACCGTCTGGCCGTAGAACTTCTCCAGGCCGGTGGGCGGCGCCGTCGTCGACTGCCCCGATTCGGTGCGGGTGACGGCGCACCCCGAAACCAGGACAGCGAACGAGGCCAGCACCACCACCGGGAACGCACCGCGCCCACTTCGCACCGTCGACATGCCCTCGATATTGCCATCGAGCCAACGCGGGCACCGTCCCGGGCGAACCCAACCGGCGCTGTGACCAATTGCACCGGTCATCGGCCTTAATCCGCCTCGGTGGCGAGTGGCACACTGATTCTCGTCAAACAATCCCGGGGACCCGGACGGGCCCCGAGGCGACACAGACGAAAGGGACGATGATGTCCGTATCCGATTCGGAAACCCCTGCCTACGGTGCGGTGCCCGACAAGACCGAGAAGGTCGTGCGCAAGACCCGGGTACACCACCTGCAGCAGATGAAAGCCGACGGCGAACGCTGGGCGATGCTGACCGCCTACGACTATTCCTCGGCGCGGCTGTTCGAAGAAGCAGGCATTCCCGTGCTGCTGGTCGGCGACTCCGCGGCCAATGTCGTGTACGGCTACGACACCACCGTGCCGATCACCGTGGACGAGCTCATCCCGCTCGTGCGCGGCGTGGTGCGCGGCGCGCCGCACGCGCTGGTGGTGGCCGATTTGCCGTTCGGCACCTACGAGTCCGCTCCGCAGCAGGCGCTGGCCACCGCTACCCGGTTCATGAAGGAGGGCGGTGCGCACGCGGTGAAGCTGGAGGGCGGCGAACGGGTCGCCGAGCAGATCGCGCTGATCACCTCGGCGGGCATCCCGGTCATGGCGCACATCGGCTTCACCCCGCAGAGCGTGAACACGCTGGGCGGATTCCGGGTGCAAGGCCGCGGCGACGGCGCCGAGCAACTGATCGCCGATGCCATCGCGGTCCAAGAGGCAGGCGCGTTCTCCGTGGTCATGGAGATGGTCCCGGCCGAGCTGGCGGGGCAGGTCACCCGCAAACTGACCATTCCGACCGTCGGCATCGGCGCGGGCGCGGACACCGACGCGCAGGTGCTGGTCTGGCAGGACATGGCCGGCTACACCAGCGGTAAGACCGCGAAGTTCGTCAAGCGTTTCGGCAACGTCGGTGACGAATTGCGCGCCGCCGCCGCGGCCTACGCCGACGAAGTGCGCCGGGGCAGTTTCCCCGGGCCGGAACACAGCTTCTGACCGGCGATTCCCGGGCGACGACCGGCCGGGCAGCGCGCGCACCCCGCACGCTGTCT